>JARGNS010000308.1 GCA_029213105.1 Planctomycetota bacterium | reverse complement strand
GCGACCGCGTACTTCAGGTGCCCGAGCCGCGCCTCCACGTAGCGTCCGAAGACGTAGAGGAAGAGCATGTTGACCATCAGGTGCCAGGGGCCGACATGGAAGAAGATCGAGGTCACGAGCTGGTGCGGGGCGAAGTCCGCGGGGTCCAGCGCCACGCCGGCGGGCAGGTCGTGCTCGAGCACATGCGTGAACAGGAGCACGACGCAGAGCCCGACGATGGCAATCGTCACCCAGGACCGGTCCATGTACGGGTAGTCGATGCTGGTGGGGAGGAACACCCGCGCATGCTACCGACCCCAGGAGGAGGCCCTGCCGGAACGGCCTGCCGTATCGGCAGATGCGCCTGGCCGCGCCGTCATGGCACCCCCAGCGAACAGGGCTCTGCGCGCCGCGGCCCTTTGGCCCGCCCCTTGCGATTGCAGGGGGCGACACACGAACTGCGTCCACATGGCAGGTGGACGCGAAGGAGATCCAACCCATGACGACCCTCAGCAAGCGCACGCGCTCCCCCGCCGCCGCGACGCCCTTCGGCCACCTGTTCGATGACTGGTTCGCCAAGACGCCGGCCTTCTACCCGGCCTCGCGCGGGCTCAGCCCGGCCATGGACATCGAAGAGGACGAGAGTGCGATCACCGTGCGCACCGAGCTCGCCGGCGTGAACAAGGACGACGTCCACATCACGCTCGACGACGGCGTCCTCACGATCACCGGCGAGAAGCACAGCGACCGTGAGACGAAGGAGAAGAGCTACCACCTGGTGGAGCGCACCTTCGGCAGCTTCACGCGTTCCGTGCAGCTTCCCTCCGGCGTCGACTTCGAGAACGCCGAGGCCGACTTCGAGAACGGCGTGCTGAAGGTACGCGTCCCGAAGTCCGAGGCCGCCAAGCCCAAGAAGATCGAGATCAAGTAACACGCGCGCGGGGGGCGCCATGCGCGCCCCCCGCGCCCTTCCCCCACGCCACCCTGCAGGAGGAGACACCCCCACCATGTTCGACAAGCTCACCCACAAGTCCCAGGAAGCCATCCGCGACGCCCACGAGAACGCGCGCGGCCAGGGCCATCCCGACCTCACGCCCGAGCACCTCCTGCACGCGCTCATCGTGCAGCCCGACGGCATCGTGCCGGCCGTGCTCGCCAAGGCCGGTGCCCCCATCGAAGACCTCGCGACGCTGATCGAGCGCGAGCTGGCCCGCCTGCCCTCCATGAAGGGCGGCGCCGAGCCGTCGATGAGCACGCGCGTCCGCGACGTGCTCGCAGCCGGCGAGAAGGCCGCCAAGGACAACGGGGAGGACTTCGTCTCCACCGAGCACCTGCTGCTCGGCATCCTGGCCGAGGGCCAGGGCCAGGCGTTCGACCTGCTGCGCACCCCCGGCGCCACCACCGCCTCCGTGACCCAGGCACTGACCGGGCTGAAAGGCGGCCAGAAGGCGACCGACGCGAGCCCCGAGGGGCGCTACGCCGCGCTGGAGAAGTACACGATCGATCTCACGCAGCGTGCACGCGACGGCAAGATCGACCCGGTCATCGGCCGCAACGACGAGATCCGCCGCGTCATGCAGGTGCTCTCGCGCCGCACGAAGAACAACCCCGTCCTCATCGGCGCCCCGGGCGTCGGCAAGACGGCCATCGCCGAGGGGCTCGCGCGCCGCATCATCGCGGGCGACGTGCCCGAGGCACTCAAGGGCAGCCGCCTGCTCGCCCTCGACCTCGGTCGCCTGCTGGCGGGCGCGAAGTACCGCGGTGAGTTCGAGGAGCGCATGAAGGCCGTCCTCGAGGAGATGGAGACCCACAGCGGCGAGGTCGTGCTGTTCATCGACGAGCTGCACACCATCGTCGGAGCCGGAGCTGCGGAAGGCGCCGCCGACGCGGCCAACCTGCTCAAGCCCGCCCTGGCACGCGGCGACCTGCACTGCATCGGGGCCACGACCCTGGACGAGTACCGCAAGCACGTCGAGAAGGACAAGGCGCTGGAGCGACGCTTCCAGCCGGTGTTCGTCGGCGAGCCCGGCTTCGAGGAGAGCATCGCGATCCTGCGCGGCCTCAAGGAGCGCTACGAGGTGCATCACGGCGTGCGCATCCAGGATGCCGCGCTCGTGGCCGCCGTCCGCCTCTCCACGCGCTACCTGCCCGACCGGCAGCTGCCCGACAAGGCCATCGATCTCATCGACGAGGCCGCCTCCGGCCTGCGTCTGGAGATCGACTCGGTCCCCCAGGCCCTCGACACCGTGCAGCGCGGCAAGGCGCGCCTGGAGATGGAGCGCTATGCGCTCGCCAAGGAACGCGACCGCCAGAGCAAGGACCGGCTCGAAGCCCTCGAGGCGGAGCTGGCCGAGCTGACCGAGCAGGAGAAGCGCCTGACCGCCCAGTGGCAGGCCGAGCGCGGCGAGCTCAAGGCCGTGCAGGATCTCAAGCAGGAGCTCGAGAGCACCCGCGAGAAGCAGGAGTTGCTCGAGCGTCGCGGCAGCCTCGAGGAGGCCGCCAAGCTGCGCTACCAGATCCTCCCGGAGCTCGAGACCCGCATCGAGGAGGCCAGCAGCCGCCTCGCGCAGCAGGGCGAGAACCGCCTGCTGCAGGAAGAGGTCGACGAGGAGTCGATCGCCAAGGTCGTCGCGCGCTGGACGGGCATCCCGGTCAACAAGATGCTGGAGTCCGAGGGCGAGCGCCTGCTCAAGCTCGAGGAGGAACTGCGCCGCCGCGTGGTCGGCCAGGACCCGGCACTCGAGTCGGTCGCCGATGCCATCCGCCGCAGCCGCGTAGGCCTCGGCGAAGCCTCCCGCCCCCAGGGCAGCTTCCTGTTTGTCGGCCCGACCGGCGTCGGCAAGACGGAGCTGGCCCGCGCTCTCGCGGAGTTCCTGTTCGATGACGAGCGCGCGATGGTGCGCATCGACATGAGCGAGTACCAGGAGCGCCACAGCGTGTCGCGCCTCATCGGCGCGCCCCCCGGCTACGTCGGCTACGACGAGGGTGGGCAGCTCACCGAGGCCGTGCGCCGCCGCCCCTACAGCGTCGTGCTCCTCGACGAGGTCGAGAAGGGCCACCCGGAGGTCTTCAACAGCCTCCTGCAGGTGCTGGATGACGGTCGCCTGACCGACGGCCAGGGCCGCACGGTGGACTTCACCAACACGATCCTCATCATGACGAGCAACCTCGGCAGCCAGCTGGTGGCCGAGCAGGACCTGGCCCAGCAGGAGATCGAGACGCGCATCGACGCGGCGCTGAAGAGCCACTTCCGTCCCGAGTTCCTCAACCGCATCGACGACATCATCGTCTTCCACCGCCTGGACAAGGCGACGATCGCCACGATCGTCGACATCCAGCTCGAGAAGCTGATGGACCGCCTGAGCGAGCGCGGCATCGCGCTGGAACTCACCGCGAGGGCTCGCGCCCAGATCGCGGAGGAGGGCTACGATCCCGTCTACGGGGCCCGCCCGCTCAAGCGCCTGATCGAACGCGCTGTCGAGAACCCGCTGGCCAAGCGCATCCTGGCCGGTGAAGTCGGCGCGGGCGACGGCGTGCGGGTGGACTTCTCCACCGGCGGCGAGTTCGTCTTCGATCGCTCGGGGGACGTCGAGCGGCCGCTGCCGACCCTGTAGTCCGGAGCGCTTGCGCTCGGTGCGTGGCGGGGGCATCGCCCCCCCATGCACCGGACCCTCCGCGCCAGCAGGCGTCCCCCGGGCTGCGGGCGCGTCCCGCGGCGCCGCCCCTGCGCAGGGCGTGAGCGCCGTCGCACGGATGCATCTGCAGGGACGCCGCCACTGCGCAGGGGTGTGACCGCCGTCGCACGGACGCTGCTGTCGGGGCGGGGCCGCCGGCGCGGCGCCGGCGTGTGGCCGCCCGCGATCCGGGCGGAGGCATGCCCAAGGTCGTTCGCGGGCGGACACACGTTCGTCCTTCGGACTCACTGGACCGCCCCTACAGGAGAGGTGCCATGGACGCGGGGCCCGCGGCTCGACCTCCCCACGAGGGCCTTCTTCTGGAGGGGAGCCGTCGCAATCGCACCAGGCTTCCGGTCGCTAGACGATGCGGCCGCAGAGGAGGCTGAAGAGCCCGACGTTGAGCACGAACGTGATGCCGCCCCCCAAGAGCAGCCCCTTCACGGCCTCGGTGTGCCCGTTGAACGCGAACCAGAGCACGCCCGGCACGACGTACACGAGCTGCGTGATGCCCACGAACAGGAAGAGGGGCAGCATCACGACCATGGCCGCCAACTGCAGCGCGTGCCCGATGAGCAACAGGTTCACGCCTTGCTGTTTGGATCCATGGAGGCCGTGCTTGCGGTACGTCTCCTTCCACGGGATGAGACGCCCCTTGCACTCGGTGCAGCGGTTCAGCGGTTCTTCGTAGTAGTGGTCGCAAGCCGGGCAGTAGGTCTCCGGCTTCGCCACGTCAGTAGCTCCCGCCCAGCATGCTCGCGCACATCAGGCCGAACGCGGCCACGTTGATCACCATGGAGAGGCCCGCCCCGATGGCGATCCCGCCGACGGTGGCCGACTGGCCCTTCAAGGCAAAGCCGATCATGAGTGGGATCACGTAGAGAAACTGCGTGAAGCCGGCCATCATCAGCATCTCGCTGCCGTTGCCGAAGAGCGCGAAGACCTGCAGGACGTGCGCGCAGCAGAGCACCAGGATGCCCTTCTTGATGGAGCCCTTGCGCGGGTCGTGCTCGAGGTACTCGTCCTTCCACTCCTCGACGGGCCCGCGGCAGCCCGGGCACTCCGCCACGTACTCGTCGTAGATGAGGTCGCACGCGCGGCAATAGAGGCTGTCGCTGCTCATCCGCCAATCCCCGTCCCACCCCCGCAGATCAGGCCCGCCAGCAGGAAGTTCAACACCGCCGTGCCCACGGCCGCGAGCCATAGGCCCCCCAGCGTACTCCAGCGCCCCATCACCATCAGCACGATCGAGGCGGGCAGGACATAGGCCAGGTGCGTGATGCCGGTGAACCACATCATCAGCGGCTCACCGAGCCAGACGAGCTGCAGGCTG
>JARGNS010000307.1 GCA_029213105.1 Planctomycetota bacterium | reverse complement strand
GAAGGCGGCGGTTCTGGTCGAGCTTGGCACCGAATGCCTGGGCGTGGCGACCGACGAGGGCCGCGGCGCGGAAGGGTCGAACGCGCTCGGCTTTGCGCGCTTCCGGCTGGGCGACGGAGAGCCGATCGTGCATCCGATGGTCACCAAGGCCATTACGCGCGCCCAGAAGAAGGTCGAAGGTCGCAACTTCGAGATCCGCAAGAACCTCCTCGACTACGACGAGGTCATGGACATCCAGCGCAAGGAGGTCTACGGCCTGCGCGATCGCCTGCTGGAGGGTGACGACGAGTACCTCGATGAGGTCTACGAGTCGTTCCTCGAGCACGTCACCGCACGCCACGTGGGCCTGTTCTTCGGCGGCGAGACGCCGGTGAACGAGCGCGATCCCGAGGAGCTGGCGCGTTGGTTCCGCCGTCACTTCGGCGTCGAGTGCGCCGCCGGCGAGATCGACCTGCAGAACGAGGAGGAGACGGCCGAGCGCCTTGCCAAGATCGCACGGACCGGCTGGCAGCGGCGCATCGACGAGGTCGGCAAGGAGGACATGCGCCGCCTCGAGCGCTTCCTGCTGCTCGACGCGATCGACACGCGCTGGAAGGATCACCTGCATGCGATGGACGGTCTGAAGACCGGCATCGGCCTGCGCGGCTACGCGCAGCAGGATCCGAAGATCATGTACAAGATCGAAGGCCACCGCATGTTCCAGGAGATGCTCGACGCGATTCGTGAAGCGGTCACGGAGCAGTTCCTCAAGGTGCGCTTCTCCGAGGAGGCCGAGGAACACCTCGGCAGCGTCTGGGAAGGTGCCGCCGAGAACGCCCTGCCCGAGCTCTCGACGGGAGTCAGCGGCTTCGGTGCGCCGGAGCAGGCGGGCGTGACCGACGGCGCGCCGATCGGTTCCACCCCCGAAGCACGCGTCGAGCCGATCAAGCGCGACGAGCCGAAGGTCGGGCGCAACGACCCGTGCCCCTGCGGCTCCGGCAAGAAGTACAAGAAGTGCCATGGCGCCGCCGGCTAGCAGGGCTCCGACCCTCCCGCTGCGCATCAAGCACTGGGCGGTGGATGCGCTGTACTCGACCGGCGTGGCGATCCTGCCGCTCTACGGGGCGGCGCGACTCGTCGCGGACTCCAAGGCCCGCTCGCGGTGGCGGGCCTACCTGCGCGATGCCGTGCGACGCTTCCGCGGGCGCCCTCCGCGCGAGTCCAACGGTCACTGCGTGTGGGTGCATGGCGTCTCGGTCGGCGAGGTCAAGGCGGCGGCGCGACTCGTCGACGAGATCGAGCGCACCATGCCGGGCGTGGAGGTCGTCATCACGGTGACCACCGACACCGGGCACCGCGTGGCCGAGAAGCGCTACCCCGGCCGCCGCATCGAGTTCTATCCGCCCGACTTCTCGTGGATCGTCAACGATGCGCTGGACGCCCTGCGCCCGGACCTCGTGATCCTGGTGGAGAGCGAGTTCTGGCCGAACTTCCTGTTCGCGGCCCGTGAGCGTGGCATCCCGGTGGCACTCGTCAACGGCCGCATGAGCGAACGCTCCGCGCGCCGCTTCGCCAAGCTCAAGGCCTTCACCCACGCCTTGCTGGGGTGTCTCGAGATCGTCTGCGTGCAGATGCCGCAGTACGCCGAGCGCTTCCTGGCGTTGGGCGTGGAGCCCGAGCGCCTGCACGTCACGGGCAACATGAAGTTCGACAACATCCCGATCAAGCACAAGCCCGTGCGCAATGACGCCTTCGCGGCCATGGTCGGGCGGGCCGATGGCGTGCCGGTCGTCGTGGCCGGCAGCACGCACCCGGGCGAGGAACGCGCGCTGGCTGCCATGCACGCACGCCTCGTCGCCAGCGGCGTCCCGCACCGCCTCGTGGTCGCCCCGCGCCATCCGGCGCGCGCGGACACGGTCGAAGCCGAGATGCGCCGTGAAGGGGTCCAGGTCGTACGTCGCAGCACGCTCGTCGAGGGGGATTGCCCCCCGGCGGGGCACGTGGTGCTCTGGGACACGGTGGGCGAGCTCGAGCGCGTCTACGCCCAGGCGGATGCGGTCTTCGTCGGCGGTTCCCTCGTAAAGCACGGCGGGCAGAACATGATGGAGCCCGCCAGCCTGGGTCGCCCGGTGGTGGTGGGGCCGCGCATCCAGAACTTCCGCGGGGAGGTGGAGATGCTCCTCGCCGCCGAGGGCATCGTCGTGGTGCCGGACGCCGCCGGCGTGGAGGCCACGCTGCGCCGCTGGCTGACGGATCCCGAGACCGCCACGGCCCTGGGCGAGCGGGCTCGCAACGCCATCGAGCGCAGCAAGGGCGCGACCGATCGCACGCTGGAGGTCTTGCGGCCGTTGCTGGCGAAGGTCGCCAGCCGCCCCGCACGGGGTTAGCGCGCCGGGCGCGCCAGCACGACGACGGCTTCGGCCTGCTCGCCCGCGACGATGCGGACGCTCTGGAGCCCCTGGCGTCCGTCGTTGTCGCGTACGGTCACGACCGCGAGCCCCGGCGGCAGGTCGGCCTGCACGAGTTGGCCCTGGCGGTCCGTGCGCGCGGGGCGCCGCGTCCGGATCATGGGCCCGGCGCCCGCCCGGAAGGCGACACGCGCCTCGGGGATGGGGCTGCCCGAGACCGTGACGACGCGCACGCGCACGCGCCCGGCGGCCGGCAGGGTCGGGTCGAGCGTGCGCGCCTCGCCCGCGGCCAGCACGAGCTGCTCGCGCAGGGGAGCACCGCCGCGGCCGAGCACCTGCAGTGTCCAGTCGCCGGGCGCGAGGCCCTCCAGGTGGTAGCGCCCGCTCCCGTCCGCCGTGGCCTTCACCCGGCCACCCGTCGCGGGATGCTCCAGCTCGAGCTGCGCGCTCGCCACCGACCGACCGCCCGCGCTGCGGACGGTGCCCGTGAGGCGTGCGCCTGCGGTCAACGCGATGCGCACGTCGCCGCGACGGCCGGAGTCGACTTGCACCTCCTGGACCTGGGCACGCAGTCCGCCGGGGGCGTACGCTTCCACGGTCCACTCGCCGGGCGGGGCATCGTCGAGCACGGCCTTGCCACCGCGCACCCGCAGCGTGTGGCGCCGGGCGGCGGCACGGCCGGAGCCCGTCTCGCCGAAGGCGACGGTCAGCAGGCCCTTGTAGGGCGCGCCGTCCTTCGTCACCTGCAGCGCGAGCACGGCAGGCTCGTCCAGCACCATGCGAAGGTGGTTGTCGCCCTCGGGCGCGACGGAGACGAAACCGCCATGCCCCGTGCGGCCGGCGAGCAGGGCGCGCACCTCGTGGGGGCCGGGGCTCAAGCCCGGCAACTCGAAGCGGCCGTCGGCGTCGGTGCTGGCCCGTCGACGCGGGCTGGGCCCCTCGGGCGACTTGGACGTGACGATCACCCCCGGAACGCCTTGGCCGCGTGCGTCGACGACCTCGCCGGTCAGCGTGATCCCGTCGCCCAGGACCTTCGAACCGGCGTCGGCTCCCATGACGCCCACGAGCAGCGGTTCGGGTTCCGGGAACTCATGACCACCCTGGCGATACCGCAGCACGAAGGGCCCTGCGGGGACGCCGTCCAGGCGCCAGTAGCCCTCGGCCCCGGACGCGGTGGCGAGCCCCTGGTTGCCGACGGCGTTGAAGGCGTGCAGGCGCGAGACGATCGCATCGGTCCGCGCCTGGCGGGGGAGCTTGGACCACGCCGGCGTGAGTCGGATGCCGACGCCCGCGAGTCCGGCGCCCTGGGCATCCACCACGCGTCCCGTGACGCTCGCCCCCCGCTCGACCACGAGATCGAGTGGCGTGGGCGGCAGTTGGTCGGGGCGCAGGGCCAGGGCGCCGAGGGCATCGCCTGCTTCCGCCAGCAGGACGACGCGCCGCCCCGGAGCCGGGACGGGGGGCGGCGGCAGCGTGAAGCGGCCCAGCTCGTCGGTCGTGGTCGTCGTGCCGCGCGGGGCGATGGCGACGCCATCGCTGCTGTAGCGGACCGTGGCCCCGGCGAGGGGCCGGCCTTGCGCGTCGAGGACGCGTCCTTCCCATGGGGGCGCCTTGCGCAGGTGCAGCACGACCGTCTGGGTGCCGGCCATGCGCAGGTGCACCGGCTCCAGGATGGGGGCGTAGCCCTCGGCCGCCGTGGCCAGGAAGACGCGCTCGCCCACGCCGCCTCCCGGCAGCGGTCCGAAGCGGCCCTGGGCGTTCGTCGCGGCTTCGGCGGCCTGGCCCGGTCGTGCCACGCGAACCTGGGCGTCGTCGATGGGGCGCCCCGTGTCCTCGTCGAGGACCGTGCCCTCCAGCACCACGGCGCGGGCCATGACCACGACGTGCTCCGCCATGGCGCCGGCGCGCACGGTGTAGGGACCGGCGCGCGCGCCGCCGTGGGCCGGCGCGAGGATGCGCACCTGCACGGCCCCGGGCGGGAGCGCTTCGAAGCGCGCGACGCCTCGTGCGTTGCTCGTGGTCGTCAGTCGGGTCTCGCCGGCGCCGGCATGCACCTCGGCCTCGGCCACCGGTTTGTCCTCCGTGTCGACGAGCGTGAGCGTCAGGCCGCCGGCGGGTGGCAACACGAGGGTCAGGTGCGCCCCCGCACTCGAGACGAGGCGGCCGACCGTGGCGTAGCCCTCGAGGGATGCGAGGACCCGCAGCCAGCGGCCGGTGGCCACGGCCTCCAGGGCGAAGTCGCCGCTGCGGTCGGTCCGGGTGGCGGCCAGCGGGGCGCCATCGGCATACGGCGCCCCTCGCAGGCTGGCCGGCTCCACGGGCACGACGCGAACCCGCGCGCCGCGCAGGCCGCGCCCACGGGCATCGACCACCGCCCCGGTCAGGCCGGCCCGTGCGCGGGCTGCCGGCACGCGTCCCTCGGGGTCGGGGCGGTCGAGGGGGAGGCGCGCGCCGGGCCCGTCGACGCCGCGGGGGGAGACCTCCGGGCTGGCGTCCTCCGGGAGGGGGGCGACGTCGAGTTCCGGGGAGGGCGTGGCGGGGCCGTCCGTCGCAAGCATCCAGGCGACGGCGGCGACAGCCAGCAGGACGAGGCCGAAGAGCAGGAG
>JARGNS010000306.1 GCA_029213105.1 Planctomycetota bacterium | reverse complement strand
GAGCGCCCGGCGCACGGTTTCTACCTCGTGGCCGAGCGCAGCGGAACGACCGCGGGCAGCCTGATGATCACACCGGAGTGGAGCGACTGGCGCGGCGGGTTCTTCTGGTGGATCCAGAGCGTCTACGTGGCCCCCGACCACCGCCGCACCGGCGTGTACCGCGCGCTGTACGACCAGGTGCAGGCGTACGCGCAGGAGGCGGACGACGTCATCGGCATCCGCCTCTACGTGGAGCGCGAGAACGAGGGTGCGCGCGAGGTCTACCGACGCCTCGGCATGGAAGAGACGCCCTACCGGCTCTACGAGTCCTCGTTGCCGCGCTCCTCGACAGCCTGACGCACCTGATCGAGCTGCTCGTGGGCGATGTGCAGCGCCACCAAGCGAGCCACGAGCGTGGCGAGGTAGAGGACCCCCGTCACCGCCTCCAGGTAGGCAAGGACGCGGGCACTCGTGTGGACCGGCGTGATGTCGCCATAGCCGAGCGTGGTCAGCGTCGTGAAGCTGAAGTACGTGAACTCGACGTCGGTCGTCGCGGCACCCGTCGAGAGGACGCCACCATAGGCCACCTCCAGCGAGCGGTAGGCCTCGCCCCAGAGGATGCCGAGCAGCAGATAGGTGCAGATCGCCGCGACGATCCGGGCCCCGGTGATCGTCCCGGGCGCCAGGGTCCGCCGCACCAGCATCGCCACGACGAAGGCGAGGAAGACCATGGAGGTCGTGTGGTTGATGATCGCCAGCAGGCTCTCGATCCAAGGATGCCGGTCATCGAGCGAGGCCTCCTGAGAAGCCAGGTAGAGCCACGACGTGACGATCGCGACGAGCGCCAGGGTCCAGGCAATCCGCCGGGTACGGCGCGCCGCCTGCGCCGCCTCGAGCGCGGCAAGCAGGACCAGCATGAAGAACGCGAGACCAAACCACCGCGGGTGCCCGAAGTGGAGCGCCAGGAGCGGCTGCGCGACCAAGGACAGCAGGATGGCTACGAGCAGCCTTCCGTAGGTGCCACGCTTGCCCAGGAACTTCACGAACTCAAGTCCTCGAGGATCTCCTCCGGGCTCTCGCCGACTTCATCCTCGCGAATCCCGAAGAAGATGGCATAGAGCACGGGCACGAACACGAGCGTCAGGACCGTGGCAAAGCCGAGTCCTCCCATGATCGTGACGGCCAACGACGAGAAGAACACGTCCGGCAGCAGCGGGATCATGCCAAGCACCGTCGTGAAGGCCGCCATCGCCACGGGGCGCAGCCTGCTGACGGCCGCGTCGAGCACACCCGACATGCGAGGCTTGCCCTCCCGGATCTGCAGGTCGGTCTCGTCGACGAGCACGACGGCATTCTTGATCATCATGCCGATGAGGCTCAACAACCCCAACAGGGCCATGAAGCCAAAGGGCTCCCCGGCAAGGAGCAGGCCCCACGACACCCCGATCAGGCCGAGCGGCACCGTCAGGAAGATCAAGAGCGGCTGGCGCAGGGCGTTGAACAGGGACAGCACGATCAGGACCATGATCAGGAGCGTGAACGGCAGCTTGGCCGCGATGCCGGCCTGCGCGTCGCCCGAGTTCTCGTACTCCCCGCCCCACTCGAGCCCGTAGTCGGCCCCGAGGTCCAGTTCCGTTTGGAGTTCCTGGAAGCGCGCATTGATCTTCGGCATGAGACGAGCGAGCAATCGACTGGCAGGCCCGTCGTTTGCGTTGCACTGCGGCGTGATGGTCGGCACGCGGTCCCGGCGCTCGATGATGTGGTCGTCCCAGCGCGCGTCGAGGCGCGCGACGACCTGCTGCAGCGGGACCGTACCGCCGGCGGCCATGCTCCAGATCTGCATGTCCATCAAGTCCCCGATGTCGGTACTCTCGCGGGCGGGTGCGCGCGCGACGATGGGGATCAGATCCTCCCCTTCCCGATACAGCCCGACCTGCAGGCCTCCATACGTGCGCTGGAGGGCATCGGCCACATCCCGACGCGTGAGGCCCATCCGGGCCGCCATCGTGTCGTTCATGACCGGCACGAGGGTCTTGGTCCGCTGGCGCCAATCGTTGCGAACGTCACGGGACACGGGGTCGGCAAGCATCACGCGCTCGACCTCACTGCTCAAGCGGCGCAGGATGTCGCGATCCGGACCGCGCAACCGCACCTCGATATCGCTACCCCCACCCGGGCCGAGCACGAAAGGCTTGCCGAAGGCGAGTGCATCCGGATGGTGCGCCCCGATGTGCGCCTCGATCTGCTGGATCAGCTTCGCGATGTACTCGAACGAGCTGACTTCCACGATGAACTGACCGTACGCCGTGTTCGGTTGTTCGGGGGAGTACGTCAAGAGGAAGCGCGGAGCGCCTTGGCCGATGCACGTCGCGACGTGCTCGACGCCTTCCATCCCCCCGATGGACTCGAGGTCTTCCGTGGTTTCACGGATGTCCGTGCCCTCGGTCACCCAATAGTCGACGGTGAACTGGGGTGTGGTGCTGTTGGGGAAGAAGCTCTGGTCCACGAAGTTGAACGCACGTACCGAGACGGCGAACAACAGGATCGTGAAGGCCACGGTGACCCAGCGCATCTTGATGCAGCCGGCGAGGAACGCACGGTAGCCACGGAACACGATGCCGCCGTACGGATCGACGGCCTCGACATCGGGATCTGGATCCTTGAGGAACGTGACACAGAAGAGCGCCGTCACGGTGACGGCCAGCAGCCAACTCAACAGCAGCGACGACATGATCACCTGGTAGAGCGAGCGGCAGAACTCGCCGGTCGAGTCCTGCGAGGCTCCCAGGGCGGCGAATGCGAGGATGGCCACGAACGTGGCACCTAGCAGCGGCCACAGGGTCTGGGCCACGACCTCCTTGGCGGCCGCGAAGCGCTCCTGGCCCGCCGCGACCCGGACCATGATGCCTTCGGTGACCACGATGGCGTTGTCCACCAACATGCCCAACGCGATGATCAACGCGCCGAGCGAGATGCGCTCCAAGCTGATGCCCTGCGCCTTCATGACGATGAAGGTCGCAAACACCGTCAGGAGCAGGATGGTGCCGATGAGGATGCCGCTTCGCAGGCCCATCGCGAAGACGAGCACGCCGATCACGATGAGAATCGCCTGGATCAGGCTGACGACGAAGCTCTTCACGGACTTCACGACGCCGACGCTCTGGTAGTAGATCGTGCCGGTCTCGATCCCCCAGGGGGTGACCGCTTCGAGTTCCTCGAGACGCTTGGCCACGCCATCGCCCATGGTGACGACGTTGCCGCCGGGCGCCGTCGACACGGCCAGGCCGATCGCGGGATGTCCGTCGAAGTGCAGCGCCGTCGTCGGCGGATCCTGATAGCCACGCGTGATGGTCGCGATGTCCTTCAGGTAGACCTGGGACTCGGAGCCGAGCCCGCGCACCAGGAGGTTGCCGATCGAGTCGACCGAGTCGAGCCCCTCCTCGGGCACGATCTTGATGTACTCCCGACCCACCCGCGCATCGCCCGCCGCGCGCACGACGTTCTTGCCCTGGAGTTCCTTGTAGATGGAGTTCTCGGAAACGCCGAGCTGCGCCATCCGTTCGCGACTGATCTCGATGTAGATCGCCTCGGACTGCACACCGTAGAGGACGACCTTGCCGACGTCCTGGACGAGCAGGAGTTCGCGCTCGAGCGACTTCGCGTGCTCGTACAGCTCCTTGTAACTGAACCCATCGCCGTAGACGGCGAGCAGGACGCCAAACACATCGCCGAAGTCGTCATTGACGACCGAAGGGCCCGCACCCGGCGGGAGCTTGGACTGGGCATCGCCGACCTTGCGCCGCAGTTCGTCCCAGACCTGCGGCAGCATCGTGCCGTCGTACTTGTCCTGGATCTCGACGGTGAGGATGGACAGTCCCGGCTGGGAGGTCGACCGCACTTCCTTGATCTGGCCGAGCTGCTGCACGGCCTTCTCCATCACTTCACTGACCTCTTCGGCCACCTCCGCAGGCGTTGCGCCGCGATACGGCGTGACGACCTTGGCCTCCTTGATCGTGAACTCAGGGTCTTCCAGGCGGCCAAGCGTGTTGTAGGCCTGGATGCCTCCGAAGACGAGGCAGATCACCAGCACCCACATCGTGGTCCTGTGCTTGAGCGCGAATGCGGCAAGTCCCATGATGCGCCCTCTAGTTCGCGGTGGCATCGTCCAGGAGGCGGATGGTCCAGCCCTCCTGGATCATGTGCACACCAGCGGTGACGACCCGCTCGCCGTCCTTCAACCCCGATCGGACGAGGACGTGGTCGGCCCCGAACTCCCCGGGCTCGACAACACGGCGCGTCACGGTCAGGTCCTTCCCGACGATCCACACGTAGGACTTCCCCTCGGCGTCGGTGAAGACCGCATCGGCCGGCACCGGGATCCCGCCCTCGGCGCTGAACGAGGGCTTCAGCTTCATGCGCAACGAGGCGCTCATGCCCGGAAGGACGCGGCGGGTCTTCGGTGCAGGCATCGTCACGGTGACGGCGTACGTGCGCGTGCGCCGATCGGCCTCGAGATCGACCTCCTGGACACGCACCTCGTACTCCGTATCGGGGTCGCCCTCGAAGGCGACCGTCAGCTTCTCGATGTGCTGCTTCTTGACGACGGCGACGACCGACTCCGGGAGGTCAGCCACGATCTTCACGTCGTCCAGGTTCTGGATGCTGACAATGCGCTCCTTGGGTCGCACGTCCTCGAAGTTCTCGACGTAGCGCTTGGCCACGACGCCATCGAACGGGGCGCGCAGGCTGGTGTCGGCCAGGGCATCCTGCGCCTCCTGCAACTGGGCTTCGAGTCCGCGGATCTGCGCCTCCTGCGCATCGAGGTCTTCCTGACGCGCGCCGGCCTTGCCCTTCTCGAGATCCTGCTTGGCCGCTGCCAGCGTGTCCCGCGCCACATCGTGCTCGAGGCGCTTGGAGTCGTAGTCGCTCTTCGAGACGGTTCCGCCCTCCCAGAGGTCCTTGTAGCGCCCCATCTCGACCTCGGCGTTCTCGAACGAGGCCTGCGCGGCGGAGTCCCTCTTCGCCTGGATCCGGAGGTGCTCGTCGCGGGCTCC
>JARGNS010000305.1 GCA_029213105.1 Planctomycetota bacterium | reverse complement strand
CTGCCGCGCTGAGGGCTGCTGCCGGATCTCGATCAGCCCGCTCACCTCCGGGTGGGCTGAGACCAAGCCGGCCGCCCACGCGCAGGCCGCGGCGTCGATCTCGGCGCCGACGAAGCGCCAGCCGTACTCCCGGGCGCCGATCAGCGGATAGATGCAGCTGGCCCCCGTGCCGATGTCGAGCACGACGGTGTCCGGGCCACGCGGGATCCGGGCGTCGTCCGCATCGCTTGCAAGCAGGTCGGCCAGATGGTGCAGGTGCTCACTCCGCCCGGGAATGGGAGGGCAGAGCGTGCCGGGCTGGATGTCCCAGTCGTGCAACTGGTAGGCGTGACGCAGCAGCGCCTGGTTGAGCGCCTTGACCGCCTCGGGATCCGCGAAGTCGACGGACGTGTTGCCGTGCGCGTTGCGCGCCACGAAGGCGGCCAGTGCCGGACTGGATGCCACGAGTGCGTCGAAGTCGTAGCCGTTCCGGAATCGGTTCCGGGGGTGCAGGCCTGCCTTGGGAGTGCGCCGGTTCATGGGCCCGAGGATACTCCTCGGAGCCCTGGCTCGACCACCTGCCCTCCGGTGAAGAGCGGGTATGGCCCGCGCCAGCCGACGGATCGCACTCCAGCCGGAAGGCGGGCAGGAACTCGTCGCGGGGGACAGCACCCCGGCGCGGTAGTCTCCCAGCATGGAAGACCTGAAGCGGAGCGTCCGGGAGTTCGCCGAGGAGCGGGACTGGAAGCAGTTCCACACCCCCAAGAACCTGTCGATGGCCCTGGCGGTGGAAGCCGCCGAGATCATGGAACATTTCCAATGGCTCACGGCCGAGGAGAGCCTGGCCCTCGACGCGGAGAAGCGCCGGCGCGTGGGCGAGGAGATCGGAGACGTGCTGCTCTACCTCGTCGGGCTCGCGGACCGGCTTGGCCTGGACCCGATCGAGCTGGCGCGCAGGAAGCTCGAGGACAATCGTCGGAAGTACCCCGCCGAGAAGGTGCGAGGCAAGGCGCTCAAGTACACGGAGTACCCGAGCGACGGGGAGTCCGAGCCAGGCACCTAGGCACGGAAGTTCCAGCACGCGCTCGCCGAAGCATGCGCCTCGGCCTCCGCCTAGCTGGAGCCGCCCTGCCTCTCGATGAAGCGGGCGAAGGCCTTGGTGGTGTTGGCGCGGGGAATCACGCGCAGGCTCTCGAGGTTGCCGGGGAGGTCCAGGCCTTCGGCCTGCCAGGCGATCAGGGCCCCCGCCGGGTAGCTGCCGCGCCCATCGCAGACGAACGGCCGCAACGCACCGGACTCACCCGTCAAGGACTTCGCGACGACCTCGGCGCCATGCTTGGCGGCACCGCGCTCACTCCCGAGAGGCGACTGCCCCTCGAGCATGCGGGCAACATCCGAGAGCCCCGCGAAGCTGATGCGGAAGCCCTGGACCCGTACCTCGGCAAGGAAGCGCTGGAGCATGCTGAACCCGTCGACCATGGCGGGGATCGTACACGGCACCCCGGGCGCTTCATCAAACGACGCCTGCTGAGCCGCCCGCCCGACGCCGTACTCGTCCGTGCGGGTTGGTACCGTGCGCCCCTGATCCCGCGGAGCGCGAACCATGCAAGCCCTGAAGTCCCTCTGGCTGACTTCTCTCGTGGCCAGCCTCACGTGGGTGACGCTGTCGCCGGCGGCGACGAGTGCCCAGGACTACCGCGTGCCGCCGCCGCCGCCACCGCCACCGCCGCCCGCATGGGAGAGGCTCGACGGGCCGGCCGCCGGGGCTCCGGAAGCTCCGCTGCGACGCCCCGCGACCGAGCGCCCCATCGCGCCAAGCCAGCTCTCTGCCCCGCCGGCGTCCCGAGGGCGGCGCGCGCCCGGGGTGCCGCCCACGTCGATTGCGATGCCCGTACACCCCGCCGGCAGCGCGCCGCGCCCGCTCTACCGCAGGGCGCCCGTCCCCCCCTACAACATCCGCTCATGGAACTCACCGTGGGTCGTGAGTGCCCGCATCTCAGCGTGGGCGCCGAAGCCCTCCGGGACCTTCACCGATGCCGCCGACTCGATCTCGCCGGGAGGATCGGACGACCCGCTGAAGTTGGACTACCGCGGCATCCAAGGCCAGCTCGAGCTCAGCAGGGGCGCGTGGACCCTACGGGGCGAGAAGACCTACGCGAGCGTGTCCGGCACGCTGTTCCGGATCAACGACATGGATGCCGTACGTGCCGGTGCCGAGCTCGACATGGATCAGACCATGCTGGGGTACCGGCTCCGCCCGATCGAGCTCGGCTTCAGGGTGCGCAATCGCCCCGTCTTCCTCTCGACGGAGTTGAACGCAGGCCTGCGCTTCTACAACATCGACCTCTGGGGTGAAGCCGGGGGCCTGCGGGTCGAGATCGGCACCTCCGAGATCGATCCCGTGGTCGGCGTGCGACTCGATCTGCCACTATCCGCCAAGCTGAAGCTCACCGTGAGCGCTGACGTCGGCGGCTTCGGTGTGGGCACCGACATCTCGAGCATGATCCTGGGCGAGATCGACTACCGCTTCAGCCGGCACTGGTCGATGCAGCTCGGGTGGCGCCACCTGTACATGGAGAAGGAGTATGGCATCGACGACTTCGCGCTCCGCTGGCACGCAACGTTGAGCGGCCCCAGCCTTGCGCTGAAGTACACCTTCTGACCGTGACCGGCCCCCGGCAGCCGTAGCGACGGAGAACGGTCAACTCGCACGGCATCCTCCCGGCCGCTTCCCGTACGAGCCCGCCGCATTCGACCGCGAAGCGCCTCCGCGCGGCACGCGCGCTCCACCAAGACCGACCTCCGGGTTCGCTGCGGGCGGACAGGCCGCATCCCTCGCGTCGGGACCTCTCCATGGACTCCCGGGCTCGGTCGGAGCGGCTCGACCTCGGGTGCGGATCGGACCGTGAATCGCACATCCAACATTGCCCTCCGAGGTCTTTTCGATCAGTCTTCAGGGGAGCGATAGCTGCCGTCATGGCCCCAGATGGCTCCCCCCCCTGTCCCCGCGCCGCAGTCCCGGCACGCCGACCATCGCGTTCGGTGCTGCGTCCTGCAGCGCGCGCTCCCGGAGAACGCCGATGCCCTCTTGCCCGAACCGACTCGCGCGTTGGATGATTGTCATGGCGTGGATGACCACCTCGAGCATCGCCTTGATGGGCTGCGGCGGATCCGATGTCTTCCGAAGCGACTCGACCGGCGGTAGCAACTCGCTGCTGACATGGTGGAACGCCGAGGAACGCACTCCGGCAGGTGCCGGCAACTTCACCCCCGATGGCGTCATCCCCGTGATCCCCGGCACCACGTGGGTCGGGCCGGTCGAGCTGGCGGCCGTGGGCGTGGTGCGAGCCATTCCGTCGGCCTTGGACCCCTCGCGGAGCGAGTCGGTCTGTTCCACGTTCGATGCGGGCCTGATCGAGTGCCTGACGACCGACTACGACTTGGGCATGCCCTTCGAGACCACGGATGTGCGGGCGACGCCTGGCGCCACGGTGCCCACGGGAACCTGGACGGCCAACGACGCCTTCTTCCCCGGCGGAGTCGACAGCACGGATGCGTTCGCGGAGCACGATGCGGGGGACCTGTCCCTCGTCACCTTCATCCTGCCCGGGGTCGGGCATGAGCAGCGTCAGATCTCCTTCAGTACGGCCGGGCTGGTGGCTGGGACCACCTACACCGTGGGCGCTGACCTGCTTGCGTTTGGATTTCGTTTCCGATTCCCTCTCGTGGGCGCCACCACGGAGATCGGGGAGACGGCCACGGCCGGGACGCTGACGATCACCACGGCGCCTACGGCCATCGGTACGCGCGTCGCGGGCAGCTACGACCTGACGTTCCCGGGCGGCAGCGCCACGGGTTCGTTCGACGCGACCGTCCTGAACGACTGAGTTCCGGCCAGGCGAACCCGCCGATCCGCGGAACCCGACTCCGCACCGCGGGCACTCGCGATCGTCGCGGGCCACGAAGCCCGGCACGCGGCCGCGGCAGGGATCCGGATGATCCCCGCCCGGGCGAGGCCCTTCGGACTCATGGGGCTGTGCCGCCGCGTGGGTCCGGCTCCGTCCTCGGACTTGCGCTCTGACGGCCTGCGCAGCCGTACCCGGTCGCGTGCGGGTTCTTCCGCACGCTGGTGCGCGAACCCCGATCTGTCGGAGCTCGCGCGTCCGGTACGGCCCTTGCTCCCTGCAGGGTGTCGGTCGGGCGCTCGTGCGGCGTCCCGTGTTGGAGGTAGCCATGTTCTCGCGCACCATCCTCGTCTTGGGCTGCATCGTGGCCAGTCTCGTTTCGCTCCCCGCCTGCGGCGGTGGAGGCGGTACGACCACGCCGCGCGCGCCGATAGGCGTTACCGAGTTTTCGCCGGGGGCCGGGATTCCCTCGGAGGGCGACCAGCCGTTCCTGCTCTCCGGCTGGGGCTTCGGCATGACGGGTGAGGTCTGCAGGGTGCGCTTCACCGCCAAGGCCGGAACACCGTTCGCTTGGGGCACCTCGGCCACGCTGATGGCCGAAGGCCTCATCGAGCACACGGGGCGTGTGCGCGGCATCATCGATCCCGCGGAGATTCCCCCCCTGACGGGCACGGTCGAGGCGACCTTCGAGCTCTTGCTGCCCGATGGCACGACACACGACGCTGAGGGCCACGCGGTGACCTTCGCGGAACTCGTGTACGAGTTGCACATCACGTCCGTCAACCCCACGGTGGGCGGAGGAGGTGACCTCGTCACCATCGTCGGGATGGGCTTCACGCACTACGACCCCGGCGTCCCGACCGTCTGGTTCGGCCCGAACGCCGCGACGGGCGTGACCGTGGTTGACGACCACAAGCTGACCTGCGTGGTGCCCGCCGGCACCGGCACGGTCGAGGTTCGCGTCGAGAACACGTTCGCCACGGCGACGGCGACCCGCACGTTCCACTACTTCAACGACTGGAGCTGGGACCCCGACTTCGGCGGCATCATCTCCAGCTACTGTGATGATTGCAGTTGGCTCGCGCCGTTCGATCCCGGGTTCTCGTTCCCGTTCTATGGCACTACCTACGACGGGGTCTACGCGGCCACG
>JARGNS010000304.1:1246-5059 GCA_029213105.1 Planctomycetota bacterium | reverse complement strand
AGCTTTGCGGCCAGCTCGGCCTCCTCGGCGCCGACGAGTTCGAAGCGACCGGCCCCGAGGAGCTCGTCGACGGCCTCGCTCTCGCCCTGCAGCACGAGCAGGTCGCCTGCGCGGATCTTGCGGCGGGCGGATGGTGCCGGGATTCGCTCCTTCCCGCGCACGATCGTGAGCACCTGCACGGCGTCGAGCGCCAGCGCGGCGAGGGTCTGGCCGGCGGCCTCGCTGTCCTCGGGGACACGGACTTCGGTGAGGTAGGGCCCGACCTTCATGAGTTCGGCGCTGCCGACCCGTGAGGCTCGCTCGGGCACGAGGCGCCAGCCCCACAGGACCATGAACAGCACGCCGCCCAGGGCCACGAGCCCTCCGACGGGGGTGAAGTCGAACAGACCGAGCGGCTCGCCGAGCGCATCCGCGCGGAACCCGGCGACGATCAGGTTGGGGGGCGTGCCGATCAGCGTCGTCATGCCGCCGAGGAGCGAGCCGAAGGCGAGCGGCAGGAGGAAGAAGGACGGGGAGCGGCCGCTCTCCCTTGCCAGGCGTAGCGTGACGGGCAGGAGCAGCGCGAGCGCGCCGACGTTGTTGATGAAGGCCGACAGGATGGTCACCGTGACGGTGAGGCCCGTGAGCAGGGCCCAGGGGCGATGGGCGAGCCCCTGGATCGGCCGCGTCGCCCAGGCCACCACGCCGGAGGACGCCAAGCCCTGGCTCACGATCAACACGGCCGCGACCGTGATGACGGCCGGATGCCCGAACCCGATGAAGGCCTCCCGTGCCGGCACGAGGCCGGCGGTCGTGGCGAGGAGGAGTCCGACCATGGCGACGAGGTCGGGGCGCAGGCGGCCCCACAGGAACAGTCCCAGGATGGCGGCGAGGAGTCCGATGAGCATCCACTGGTCGAGCGTCATGGGCAGAGGATAGCCGTCCCGGGGGAGTGCGCCGCGCATGGCCTTGCGGGTGCGGTGCTTCCGCGGGAACTCGCGGAACCGGCGGCTTGCCTCCTCCAGCGGCCCCCGTGAGCATGCGGCCTGCAAGGCGCCAGCGGACGGCGGCGTGGGGTTCGCGCCGTGGGGCGCGTATCCTGGGGCCGTTGCGCGCATGCGCGTTCGGGAGGATAGCCGTGACGACTCGTCTGCAGACGTTGAAGATCCGCCGTGTGGCGATCGACACCTTCCACGAGAACGTCGTGTACCTGCATCGCGAATGCCCCCTCTACCGCTCGGAGGGTTTTCAGGCGCTGGCGAAGGTCTCGGTGCAGGTCCCGGATGCCGCCAGCGAGCCCCTGCAAGCCGTACTCAATGTCGTGGGCGACGGTGCCATCATCGCGGTGGACGAGATTGGCTTGAGCGAACAGGCTTTCGAGCAACTCGGCGTCAGCGAGGGCACGCCGGTGGTGATCGAGCACGCCGCGCGCGCGGCTTCCCTCGCCGCGGTCTACCGCAAGATCGCCGGCGAGCGACTCAGCGCGGATGAACTGGACGCCATCGCCCAGGACATCGCCGCCAACCGCTACTCCAAGATCGAACTCACGGCGTTCCTGGTCTCCTGTACGCAGGGAGGATTGGATCGCGACGAAGTGCTCGATCTCACACGTGCGATGGTGAGGACGGGACGCCGCCTCGACTGGGGCGAGGGCGTCGTGGTCGACAAGCACTGCATCGGAGGGATCCCCGGGAACCGGACCTCCATGATCGTGGTCCCGATCGTCGCGGCTCACGGCATGCTCTTCCCCAAGACGTCGAGCCGCGCGATCACCTCGCCGGCAGGAACGGCCGACACCATGGAGGTCCTCGCGCGCGTGGACCTCGACCCTGCCGGACTGCACCGACTCGTCCGTCGCCACCGGGGGTGCATCGTCTGGGGGGGCACCTCGCGTCTTGCGCCCGTGGACGAGGTACTCATCTCCGTGGAGCGGCCGTTGTCGATGGACTCCCCGGGGCAGATGGTGGCCTCGATCCTCTCGAAGAAGGTCGCGGCCGGCTCCACCCACCTGCTGATCGACATCCCCGTGGGCCCCTCGGCGAAGGTGCGCGATACGGTCAAGGCCCTCGCACTGCGCAAGTTGTTCGAGTACGTGGGGGATCGTCTCGGACTGCATGTCCAGGTCGTTCTTACCGACGGTACCCAGCCCATCGGGCGGGGGATCGGTCCCCTGCTGGAGGCGCGCGACGTGATGCGGGTGCTCGAGAATGATCCCGCCGCTCCCCGGGACCTGCGTGAGAAGTCGCTCCAGCTCGCCGGCCGGATCCTCGAGTATGACCCGGACATGCGCGGCGGGGCAGGCTTCGACATCGCGCGGGACATCCTCGATTCCGGCCGTGCCCTGGAGAAGATGAATGCCATCATCGACGCGCAGGGGCGCGAGGAGGATCCGCCCGAGCTGGGCCGCCTGCAGCAGGCCGTGGCCGCGCCCCACGCCGGTGTGATCACGGCCATCGACAACTTGAAGCTCGCGCGGATCGCCAGGCTGGCCGGTGCGCCACTCGACAAGGGGGCAGGGGTCGATCTGCATGTGAAGTGCGGGGACGAGGTCGCCCAGGGCGACGCGCTCTATACCGTCTACGCGGCCTTCCACGCCGACTTCCGTTTCGCGCTCGACGCGGTGGAGGAGGGGACCGGCTACACCATCGGCCGCGCCGGAGCGCGCCGATGATGGACGATGCGATCCTGCTGAGCTTCCCGGAGTACGCGCACGCCGGCCACCGCTTGGCGGAGGCGGCCGGCATGGCATCCGCCGAGGTGCGGGTCCATCGTTTTCCGGATGGCGAGAGCCTCGTGACGCTGCCGGAGCGCCTGCCGTCGCGGGTCTACGTGTGTCGCAGCCTGGACCATCCGAACGAGAAGCTGGTCGAGCTGTTGCTGGCCGTCGACGAGGCGCGCCGGCTCGGCGCGAAGCGTGTGGGGCTCGTGGCCCCCTACCTCTGCTACATGCGGCAGGACACCGCCTTCCATCCTGGGGAAGCGGTCAGTCAGCGGATCATCGGTCGGCTGCTTGCGGCGTACTTCGACGAGGTCCTTACCGTGGCCCCGCACCTGCACCGCGTGCGGCAGATCGCGCAGGCGGTGCCGGCGAAGCGCAGCGTGGCCTTGCAGCCGACCACACCCATGGCCCTGTACGTCGAGGGGCTCTCGGCCGATGCGATCCTCGTGGGGCCCGACGAGGAGTCCGAGCAGTGGGTGGGGGCCGTTGCCGCCGCGGCGCGGCGTGAGCACGGGGTGGCGCGCAAGATCCGCCGGGGAGACCGTGAGGTGGAGATCGAGCTGCCCGCCGTCTTGCTGGAGGACCGGCCCGTCGTGTTGATCGACGACATCGCCAGCAGCGGGCGCACGCTCTCCGCCTGCGCGCGGGCGTGCGTGGAGCGCGGCGCCTCCTCGGTGGCCGCGGTGGTGACGCATGCCCTCTTCGTGGGGGATGCGCTGGAGGTCATGACCGCAGCGGGGATCGCCTCCGTCGCCTCGACCGACAGCGTGCCGCACCCCACGAACCGGATTCCTCTCGCCGCCCTGCTCGCCGAGGGGCTGCGCAGCGCCTAGCTCGAGGTGCCGAGGGGCTGCGTCGAGGTGTCGTGGGCGTGCGACGCCATCGGGTGCTGGCGCCGGCATGGCAGCCCGTGGGCAGCCGCAAGGGCGCCACGCCAGGACCCGGGCCTTGCGGGCGGGACGGGCCAAGTCACCCCGGCGCGCCACGACTTGGGGGGCACGCGCACGGCTGGCACGGCAGTCGCTTTCTCTCCCGGCATCATGCGAATCCTCCCCCTCCCGATTGTGTTGCTTCTGTCCATCGCGCTCACTGCCTGTGGCGGGGGAGGTGCTGCG
>JARGNS010000304.1:0-1236 GCA_029213105.1 Planctomycetota bacterium | reverse complement strand
CCAGCAGACAGGGGCCGAGCTGCTTGTGGGCACCTACCAGGGCGTGGCCTTCACGGTGCTCTACGAGGGCGGGTACGCCACGTCAGAGCAGACCGTGTCCAGCTACAGCGGAGGGCTCGCGCTGCGCGCCGATGGCACCTACGTGCGCTCGCTGGTGATCGACGGCGTCGAGGAGGTCAGCATGGGCACATGGTCGGTGGAGTACTCGGCACTCCAGATCACGCCCGACGACGGCTCCTGCGCGTATGCCACGACCTTCTCAATCCGAGGGGACGTGTTGGTGATCGATGCCGTGCAGCCGTGCCCTGGAATCAACCGACTCACGCGCACATGGATGCGCAGCTGACGAGCGTTCCCGCACGGTGTGCGGGTGCAGCAGCACCCCAGGCCGATCAGGAACGCCTTGCGCGACGGTTCTCTTCGCGGACCAGCTGACCGCACGCCGCCGTCACATCCGCGCCCAAGGAGTAGCGCATCGTGACGGGGAACCCTTCGGCCTTCAGCGCTTCCGAGAATGCCTCGCGTTGTGCGCGGGGCGTGCGCTGCAGCCCGGACTCGGCGGCCCCCGGCAAGGGGTTGTAGGGGACCAGGTTGATGTGGACGTCCAGGCCGCGTGCCCAGGCGATCAACGCGGCCAGTTCCTCGGCGCTGTCGTTCACTTCCGCGAGCAGCAGATACTCCAGCATGACCGACTGCTGCTGCATGCGGGTGACGGCGATGACGGCCTCGCGCAACGTGCTCAGGGGGAAGCGGCGCGCCAGCGGGATGATCTTCTGCCGCGTCGCCTCGCGCGCGCTGTGCAGGCTGAGCGCCAGGCGTACGCGCGGGAAACTCTCTGCGCAACGAACCATCGCGTCCGGGATGCCCACGGTCGAGACGGACACGTGCCGCAGGCTGTGGTCGAAGCCCTCGACGTGGGAGAGCGCCGTGAGGGTCTCGTGCAGCGCGGCCTCATTGTGGAAGGGCTCGCCCATCCCCATGAACACGATGTTGCGTACCCGTCGCCCCTCCTCACGCAGGAGGGCATTGGCCTGCACGAGCTGATCGAGGATCTCGCCCGCGCGCAGGCCGCGCCGTAGGCCGAGCTTCCCTGTCGCACAGAACGCGCAGTCGGCCGCGCACCCCACCTGGGAGGACACACAGAGGGCTGTCCGTCCCGTGAGCACCCGGAGGATGACCGTCTCGATGCGCAGCTTGTCTTCGGTCGCGAAGACGAGTTTCGAGGCGCCATCGATC
>JARGNS010000303.1 GCA_029213105.1 Planctomycetota bacterium | reverse complement strand
CATGCAGGCACTCGGCGCCCGCACGATCTGGCTCGACTGCGACGTGATGCAGGCCGACGGCGGCACACGCACGGCGTGCGTGAACGCCGCCTACGTGGCGCTCTGCGACGCGCTGAAGACCTACAAGTTCAAGAAGCCGCTCAACCAGTGGCCGATTCGCGAGCCCCTCGGCGCGATCTCGGCGGGCATCGTCGGCGGCGAGGCGCTCGTGGACCTGGACTACTCCGAGGATCACCGCGCCGACGTGGACATGAACGTGATCATGACCGCCGGCGGGCACTTCCTCGAGCTCCAGGGCACGGGCGAGACCCGCCCGTTCACGCCCCAGGAGCTCGAGGCGATCCTCGGCCTCAGCCGCAAGGGCATCGACGACGCCATGGAAGCGGCCCGCGCCGCGCTGGCCGTACCGCTGGCATGAGCGCGGAACGCGCCCCGGGCGTGCGGGACGGCCCCGTCTACGTCGCGACGACGAACGCGCACAAGGCGCAGGAGATCGCGGCGATCCTGGCCTCGACCGGGCTCGACATCCGTCCCGCCCCGGACCTGCCGGAGGTGGTGGAGGACGGCGAGACGTTCCGGGCCAACGCGATCCTCAAGGCCCGATCCGCGGCAGCGGCGCTCGGCGCCCCCGCCCTGGCCGACGACTCCGGCCTGGCGGTCGAGGTCCTGGACGGCGCGCCAGGGGTCCACTCGGCGCGCTACGCGGGCGAGAACGCCACGGACGACGACAACAATGCCCTGCTCGTCGAGCGGCTCACGGCGCTGGGCGTCGAGGACCCCGCCGCCGCCTTCGTCTGTGTCGTGGTGATCGCCCTGCCGGACGGCACGATCGTCGCGCAGGCCGAGGGCCGGGTCGAAGGGGTCTTGCGCTGGCCCGCCCTGGGCGCCGGCGGCTTCGGCTACGACCCGTACTTTTTCCACCCGCCGAGCGGCTGCCGCCTGTCCGAACTGGCCCCCGAGGCCAAGAATGCGGTCAGTCATCGAGGGCAGGCCCTCCGCAAGCTCGCCGCGAGCCTGTGAACCCGGCCTAGAATCCCGCTCTCATGACACGCGGTCCCATCGAGCACATTCGCAACTTCGCCATCGTCGCGCACATCGACCATGGCAAGTCCACGCTTGCCGATCGCTTCCTCGAGCTCACCGGGCTCGTCGAGAAGCGCACGGGCAAGGCCGACCTCGTCCTGGACGATCTCGACCTCGAGCGCGAGCGCGGCATCACCATCAAGGCGCGTGCCGTCCGCCTGCCCTACGAGAAGGACGGCAAGCAGTACGTCCTGAACCTGATCGACACGCCCGGCCACGTCGACTTCACCTACGAGGTCAGCCGCTCCCTCGCCGCATGCGAAGGCGCCATCCTGCTCGTG
This sequence comes from Planctomycetota bacterium, assembly GCA_029213105.1. Classification (GTDB taxonomy): domain Bacteria; phylum Planctomycetota; class PLA2; order PLA2; family JAEUHO01; genus JAHEIK01. Next base: position 3,722 of record JARGNS010000303.1, on the reverse strand, counting down.
GACTCGACCCAGGGCGTCGAGGCCCAGACCGTGGCCAACGCCTACCTCGCCGTCGAAGCCGATCTCGAGATCGTTCCGGCCCTCAACAAGATCGACATGCAGGGCTCGCGCCCCGACGACGTGAAAGAGGAGATCGAGGCGGTGCTCGGCCTCGACCCCTTCGATGTCCTCGCGGTCTCGGCCAAGACGGGCGAAGGCGCGAAGGAACTGCTCGACAAGGTCATCGACACCGTGCCCGCGCCGGTAGGCGACCCCGACGCCCCGCTGCGCGCGCTGCTTTTCGACGCCGTCTACGACACGTACCGTGGCGTGGTCATCTACCTGCGGCTGATCGACGGTGTCCTCAAGAAGGGCGAGACGATCCACCTCATCGGTGCCGACCGGGACTACGACGTCACCGAGATCGGCGTCCTGCAGCCCGACCGGGTCAAGATCGACCGCCTCGAGGCGGGTGACTCGGGCTACATCGTCGCCAGCATCAAGTCGCTCGCCGACGTCACCATCGGCGACACCGTCTGCCATGCGCCACAGCCCGAGAGCGTGAAGCTCCTGCCCGGCTACCGGCAGCCGCGCCCGATGGTCTATTGCGGGCTCTACCCCACCTACCCCAAGGACTTCGAGTCGCTGCGCAAGGCCCTGCAGACGCTCGCGCTCAACGACGCCTCGATCACGTTCCACCCCGAGACGTCCGAAGCACTCGGGTTCGGCTTCCGCTGCGGCTTCCTGGGCCTGCTGCACATGGAGATCGTGCAGGAGCGCCTCGAGCGCGATAGCGACGTCGACCTCGTCCAGACGGCGCCCAACGTCACGTACGAGATCCTCAAGACCGACGGCGAGACGATCCGGGTCGAGAAGCCCTCCGACGTGCCCGAGCCCAACTACGTCGAGGAGTTCCGCGAGCCGATCGCCCGCTGCAACATGATCGTGCCCCACGACGCCGTCGGCTCGATCATGCAGATGGCCACGGACAAGCGTGGTGTCTACGTCGAGACCCAGTACCTCTCGCCGACGCGCGTGATGCTGGTCTACGACGTGCCGCTGCAGGAGATCGTCTTCGACTTCTACGACAAGCTGAAGTCCGCCACACGCGGCTACGGCACGCTCGACTACGACATCAAGTGCTACGAGAAGGCCGACCTCGTCCGCCTGCGCATTCTCGTCAACAGCGTCGAGGTCGACGCCCTCTCGATGATCTGCCACCGCGAGAGCTCGGAGCGCCGCGGTCGCCGTGTGCTCGCCAGCCTTCGCAAGTCGATCCCTCGCCACCTGTTCAAGGTGCCGCTGCAGGCCGCCATCGGCGGCAAGATCGTGGCTCGCGAGACCATCTCCGCCATGCGCAAGGACGTCACGGCAAAGTGCTACGGCGGCGACATCTCCCGCAAGCGCAAGCTGCTTGAGAAGCAGAAGGCCGGCAAGAAGCGCATGAAGCAGGTGGGCAACGTCGAGATCCCGCAGGCCGCCTTCCTGTCCGTGCTCGGCTCGAACGATGACGAGGGGAAGAAGCGCAAGTGAACGAGCCGGCCCAGCCCCGCGCCGATGCTCCCTCGCGCTCCCACACCGCCCGCGACAGTGGGATCGCCTTCCTGAAGGACAACCTCGAGGCCATCGCCGTCGCCGTCGTGATGGCGCTGATCATCAAGCACTTCTGCGTCGAGGCGTTCAAGATCCCCACGTCCTCGATGTATCCGACGCTGATGGGCGAGTCGGACAACGAGCGCGGCGAGGGCGACCGCATCCTGGTCGACAAGTGGTCCTTCCTCTTCACGGACCCGGAGCGCTTCGACGTCATCGTCTTCCGCTATCCCCTCAACCGCGCGCGCAACTTCATCAAGCGCATCGCGTTCCTCCCGAACGAACACGGACAGATCTCCGACGATGGCGACCTCTGGGTGCGCCCGGCCGGCGACGAGTTGGGTGAGGCGGACCTGCGCATCCCGCAGAAGCCGCGCCCGATCCGCGAGCACTTCTACCGCGCGGTCTACCCGCCGCCGCCCAGCAGCGTCCCCGACGACGAGGACGACCCCGACAACCCCTTCGACAGCCGCAACGGCCGCGTCGAGGACTTCTGGCGCGCCGGCGAAGGCGCGGCCAACGGCTGGCGGCTGGAGAGCCACGATCGCTTCGCCTACGAGGGCGGGGCGCTCGCGCGCCTGCGCAACCGCAACAACATCCTCGAGCACACGCGCCCGGACTCGTGGGGCACCTCCGGCAACGCGGGCGAGCTCGTGCGCGACGTACGCTTCCGCATGCGGGTCCGCCTGCCCGCGGCCGAGGTCGACGCCAAGTCCGGGAAGGCCGCCCCGACCCCGCCCACGCGGCTCTCCATCCGCTGGCGGGCCGACGGCTCGTACCTCGCCGTCATGACGCTCAGCTCCGAAGAAGGCGGCTCGGAGGCCTTCATCCGCCGGGACACGGGCGTCGTGGCCCAGAGCGCCCTGCCGGTGCGCCTGGAGGCGGGACGCAGCTACGACGTCGAAATGGAGTACGTCGACGGGCGCCTCTACGCCCATGTCGATGGCGTGGAGCTCGTCGAGCTGAAGGACGGGCGCCGCTTCCCCGAGACACGGGACGACGCCGGGGATCAGCGCTTCCAACTGGAAGCCGAAGGCGGCGCGCTCTTCGTCGAAGCCATGCACGTCGACCGCGACCTGCGCTACGAGAACTCGTGGGACGCGAACCCGGGGGCGCGCCGCAGCGGCGTCACGGTCCCCGCGGACTCGTACTTCATGCTCGGCGACAACACCCGCAACAGCAGCGACAGCCGCCGCTGGCGCACGGTCACGCAGCATTTGATCGGCGACCGTACGATCCGCTACGACTACGCCAGTTCGCCCGACTACCTCGACAGCGAGTACGACGCGGACCGCACCCCCAAGCGCGTCACCGACGTGGACGGGCTGCCGCGCACATGGTTCGAGGAAGACGAGGACCCGGAGCGCGGGAGCGAGACCTCCTCCGCACCGTTCGTCCACCGCGACCTCATCGTCGGCCGCGCCTTCCTCGTGTTCTGGCCCTGGAACCCGGAGTTCCCCGGCCGCATCGGGTTCATTCACTAATCGGCCTCATTCACTGGGCGGGCCGCCCGCGAGCCCGCTAGAATCGCCCGCCATGGCCCTGCTCGAAGCACGCAAGCTCGTGAAGTCCTACCGGCAGCGCCGCGTCGTGGACGAAGTGGGCTTCCAGGTGAGCCCCGGCGAGATCGTCGGCCTGCTCGGCCCCAACGGTGCCGGCAAGACGACGTCGTTCCGGATGGTCGTCGGCATGGTGCGCCCGGACGAAGGCGCGGTGTACCTCGAGGACAAGGACATCACACGGCTGCCGATCTACAAGCGGGCCCGCCGCGGGATCGCGTACCTGCCGCAGGAGCCGAGCATCTTCCGGCGGATGACGGTCGAGGACAACCTGCTCGCCGTGCTCGAGACGGTCCGCCTCAGCCGGGCCGACCGCAAGGCACGCATGGACACCCTCATCGGCGAGCTGGAGCTCGAGAAGGTCCGCACCAGCCGCGCCGAGGTCCTGTCGGGCGGCGAGCGCCGCCGGCTGGAGATCGCCCGCTCCCTGGTCCACGACCCGGCCCTGCTGCTGCTCGACGAGCCGTTCGCCGGCGTGGATCCGATCACCGTCCAGGAGATCCAGGGCATCCTGCGGCGCCTCAAGGAGAGCAAGGGCATCGCCATCCTCCTGACGGACCACAACGTGCGCGAGACCCTGGCCCTCACGGA
>JARGNS010000302.1:3395-5107 GCA_029213105.1 Planctomycetota bacterium | reverse complement strand
CGGCGCGGCCACGTCGTAGGCCCCCAGCGCCGGGCCTGCCGTGCGCGACGCCTGCACGCCGGCCTCGCCGCGCACGAGGCGCACGGCATCCGCGGGCAGGTCGGGCGCCTCGAGGCCGCCGGCCCAGGCGCACACGTCCGCCTCCGCAGGCCGGTCGACGAACGAGCCGACGCCGGCCGCCTCCAGGTAGCGGCGTGCGGCCGCGGCGGCAGGCCCCTCGCCCCCCAGCCACACGGAGGCCTCGAGCAGCGTGCGCTGCCCGCGCTCCCCCACCTCGGGCAGCACGATCTGCCGTGCGTAGCGCTGCAGGATCTCGCCGTCCAGCGCCGGCGTAGCCGTGGCCGGGGCCCCGACCTGCACGCGCAGGTCGAGCCCCGCGCCCGCGGGCACCTCGGAGAGCACGGTGTGGCCGAGGGCTCGCACGCCATCGGGCACCGTCGCCGCGCCCTCCGCCCCCAGGCGGATCTCGAGTACGGCTCCGAACGGCAGGTCGGCGAGGGCGCGCCGGGCGCGCAGCAGGTTGAGGGGGCAGCGCTCCGCTCCCAGATCCAGGTACCCGCTGGGAGCCGGCGGCGCGGGGGTCTCGGCGGCGCAGCCGAGGGGTTCGTCGGGGTAGGGCTCCACGGCGGCCGGCTCGCCGGCGCAGACGGGGCAGGCCGCGTCAGCCGCGACCCGCAGGCCCGTGGCGCGCCCGACCTCGAAATCGAGCACGGCGTAGCGGCCGGTGGCGCCGTCGCAGCCCGTGGCGCGCTGGATGGCGCGCTGGGCCGCGAGGAATCCGACGACTCCCACGGCGCCGTTCCAGACGCCGAGGTCGGCGCACGAGCCGGTCTCTTCCGTGAGACGACCGAAGAGGCACGTGAGGCACGGCCGCCCGCCCGGCGCGATCGACAGGAGGCGCGCCTCCGCACGCAAGCCGGCGGCGTGTACGAGCGCCACCCCCCGGCGCACCGCCAGTTGGTTGAGCCAGTCCTTGGCGTGTGCCCCATCGGTCGCGTCCACGAGCACGTCGACGTCCGCCAGGAGGGCCTGGGCGTTCGTGTGATCCAGCGCGGCGTGCCGTGCACGGACGTCCGTCGCGAACCCCATGCGCCCGAGCGCGGCTGCCGCCTGGACGGCCTTGGGAGCCCCCAGGTCCGCGTCGCGGTAGAGGATCTGCCGCGGCAGGTTGCTGCGCTCGACGACGTCCGGGTCCAGCAGCGTGATGCGGCCGACGCCCGCGGCGGCGAGCGCCCACACCGCCGGGCAGCCGATGCCTCCCGCGCCGGCCACGAGGACGTGCACGTCGGCGAGCGTGCTCACCGTGCTCACGCCGTCACCTCGGGTGCGGTCGACGGGGCGCCGCGCCGCAGCCCTGCTGCCGCCGCGCCGCTCAGCAGACCGACCACGAGCCAGGCCAACCCCGTGGGCACGCCCTCGGGGGGGCGCACCGCGCCGGAGGCGAGCTTCACGTCGGCGTAGACCCGCTCGTCGTGGAAGCGATCGAAGGCCGCCCCGTCGTAGGCCGCGGCCGTCGCGGCATCCAGATGCACGACGGCCTGCTTGAAGGCGAAGCGCTTGGAAGGGGGCAGGCGGTCACCGACCGGATCGGCCCAGAACAGGCCCAGCATGGCGACGGTGAGCACGGCACAGGCCAGGAGGGCCGCCGCGCCTCGCGGGGCCCCCACCCCCCGCCCGAGCAGGGCGAGCCCCCCCCCCGCCCAGCCGCCGCC
>JARGNS010000302.1:0-3385 GCA_029213105.1 Planctomycetota bacterium | reverse complement strand
TCCGAGGCCGCCCCCGAGCACGAGATGCGCGAGACCCGCCAGGGGCCAGGCGAGTGCCAGCAGCCGCAGGCTGCGCCCGTCCAGGCGCACGGCGAAGGCCCACAGCACCGCCAGGGCGGCAAGCCCGGCGGCGTCCGCCTGCCATAGGCCACGCGCCCCGTCCGCAGCGAACGGGGCCACGCCCAGCATGATCGCCGCGGGCAGCGCGGCGAGGCCGATCAGGCGTCGGCTACTCAAGCCGCCCGTTCAGTACGCCCAGGGTCTGGACGGCGAAGGCGGTCGCGAGGGTCTGCATGCCCTCCATCCAGCGATCGACGGGGTTGCGCCAGCTGCCGTCCTCGGCCTGACGGCCGAGCAGGGCGCGGGCCACCTCGACGCGCCAGTTGTGCTTGCGGCCGTCGGCGTCGCGTACGACCAGCGGCTCGCCGGTCGTCTGCTCGTAGGCGCTCAGCGCGCGGGCGACGGTGAAGAGGTAGTAGAAGTAGCCCTGCTGACCGGCACTCTGGGGATCCTCGGCGTGCTCGAAGCCCGGGTTGCGCTCGAGCGTCCAGTGGTTGCTGATCCAGCCGACGAGCGCCTTGACGCGCGGGTCGTCGGCACCGACACCGGCGAAGAGCATGAGCTTGAGCACGGCGTACGTCATCGAGCCGTAGCTCTTGAACTCCCAGCGGCCGTCGGAGCGCTTGACGAGGCCCGCCTTGCTCTCGCCGCGACGATAGATCGCGCCGCCGTCATCGGAACTCACGACCGTGCGCTCTTCGCCTTCGCCCGTCGTGATGACGATCTCGCCGGGGTTGCTCTCGCTGCTGTTCTGCAGGCCGGACGCGAAGCGCTCCATGCGCTTGCGGACGATGGAGTCCTTCGGCATGCCTGCGTCTTCGAGGGCGCTGACCGTGATGAAGGCGTTGGAGCCGTCGGCGCTCTGGCCGTCCTTGTAGGGGAAGCCACCGAACGAGTCCTTGTTGGCCTCGTCGACGATCTGGCTCTTCTCCAGGTAGGCCATGGCCTTGCTCTGGTTCGAGCGGAACTCGCCGACCTTCGCCATGGCGAGGGCAGAGACCGCGGCGCTCGTGCAGTAGTTCGTCCACTTGGGATCGTCGACGATCGCGCCGTCTTCGCGCTGGAACTTGACGAGGAACGCCAAGCCCTTGCGGATGTGCTCGTCCTTGCTCACGTTCATCGACGGCGTGCCGGCCACGAGGGCTGAGACCGCCATGGCGGTGAAGCTCACGTTCTCGCGCATCTGCTCGACGGCGCGGTCGGTGAAGCCGCCGTTGTCCTGCTGCTGCGAGAGCAGGAACGTGCGGGCCTTGGCGATCGCGTCGGCGACCTCCTTCTCGAGGGCGGCATCGAAGCCGCCCGTCGCGTCGACCGCAGCGGGCTCACCCCCGCCGGCGGCCGGAGGCGTGGGCTTCTCGCCGGCACCGTCACCGGCCTTGTCGTCGCCGCAGGCGGGCAGGAATGCGAGGCCGAGGGCCAGCGTGAGTACGAGCAGGGACTTGGGCATGGGACCTCCGGGGCGTGTTGCCACCCGTGCAACGAACCATACCAACGGGGGTTCGGGGGCGGCAGCCTCGCCCATGGCGCGGTTCAGCGCGGCGCGAAGACGCGTGTCCGCGGGTGGAAGGCCTGCCAGGCGAACCAGAACAGGCGCGTGGCCGCGACCGGGGTGCCCTCGTCATCCCGCACGCTCACGCTGCGGCCGACCGCGTCGTGGAGCAGGGTGAAGCGCTTGCCGCCCACCACGTGGCGGGTGACCCCCTCCGGGGCCCGGGCCAGGACGTCCAGGGGGAAGGCGCAGCTGTCGCCCCCCTGGGCGAGGCCGATCACCTCGGCCTTGGGCGGCAGGTCATCGCGCAGCGTGCCGACCGGGAACCAGATGCGGGGCGAGTCGGCGTAGCCCGCGTAGGGCGAGCGACCGTACGCCGCCGGCGGCAGCATGCCCGTCCCACCGCGCAGCACCTTGCCCGCCGGTCGCTCGCGGCGGAAGGCATCCAGGCTTGTCACGCGGCTCGGGATGACCGTGAGCGGCGTGCCCGTCTGCGGACCCGCCACGGCGCCCTGATGGAGCTGGCTCCAGAACGATTCGGTCTGGTGGTCGTACATCAGGACGTCGGAGCGGTAGAGGTACCCGGACACGCCGAACGTCAGGAGCTGGCCCTCGACCTCGCGCTCGTACACGACGCTCGATCCGCACAAGGGACACCAGCTGATCAACACGGGCACACCCCCGACGAGATCGTTGACCAGTTCGTGGCGATCGAGAAACGCGAGCGGGTACGCGCGCGCGTCGCGCTCGATCTCGAGCACGATCACCCGGGCCTCGTCGGGGAGGTAGCGCACATCGCGCGCGGCGGCGAACTGGGGATCGAACAGCGCGGGGATCACGTCGCGCGGGTCCGGCTTCCCGATGCCGTTGCGAAAGAACTCGAGCGGGATGCTGTGCTCGACCTCGTGGGCGGCGACGGCCAGGCGGAACGCGGAAGCCCCCTTGGGGCCGCCGGGCGGCGGGGGCGCCGGCTCCTCGCGGCCGCAGCCGGCGAGGCAGGACCCGATCCCGAGCAGAAGCAGGATCAGCACGCGGGCAAGCGGGTGTCGCACGAGGCCTCCGATGGCGGTAGGACGGTGGGGCGAGGATCCGCACGCCATGACCGAGCCGCCCACCCTACCGAACGCCGAGGAAGACCCCGCAGGGCTCTTCGCGCAGGGGGTCCGCCACTGGAACGCGCGCGACTTCTTCGAAGCCCACGAGGCCTGGGAGGAGCTCTGGCACCTCGCCTTCGACGACCACAAGCGCTGGCTGCAGGGGCTGATCCAGTACGCGGGGGCCTTCGTGCACTTCGAGCGCGGGTTCTTCGCCAGTGGCTTCCGGAGCCTGATGGCCAGCGCCACGGCGAAGGTCGCGGGCTACACGGGGCCCCGCCACGGCCTGGACGAGGAGGCGCTGCAGGCCCAACTGGCGCCGTGGATCGCCTACGGCCGGGACCTCACCGACGACGCGGCGTTCCCCGAAGCCCCCGCGCCCCTGCCGACGATCGTCCTGACGAACGCGAATGGGCCCTAGCTCTCAGTACCGGGCACGTTGTCTACAGGATGGCGTCGCACTTCGCCGCCAGGATGAAGTCGCTCTCCGTCAGGCCGTCGATCTTGTGCGTCCAGATCGTCACCGTGGCCCAGCCCCAGCCCAGGCCGAGGTCGGGATGGTGCCCCTGGCTCTCGGCCACGGCGCCGACGCGGTTCACGAACTCGAGCGCTGCGAGGAAGTTCGCGAAGGCATAGCGCTTCGTGAGGTGGTGATCGTCCACGCACGCCCAGCCCTCGAGTTGCGCGAGCAGGGGCGCGATGGCGGCGGCGTCCAGCGGCGGCACGTCCCCACGACAGGGGG
>JARGNS010000301.1:4092-5109 GCA_029213105.1 Planctomycetota bacterium | reverse complement strand
AGAAGGCTGCCAAGAAGAAGGCCAAGGCCCGTCCCCGCCGCAAGCGCTGATGACCACGCCGCGCCCCCTCATTCTTGCCAGCCGAAGCCCCCGGCGTGCCGACTTGCTCGCCCAGGCGGGTATCGAGTTCGAGGCGAAGAAGTTCCCGGACGTCGACGAGACGCCGGGACCGGGGCTGGACGATCCGCGTGCGATCGTGCGTGACCTCGCCGAGCGCAAGGCCCGCTCGGCCCTGCTGCACGCACCCCACGAGTGGCTGCTCACGGCGGACACGCTCGTCTTCCTCGACGACGCGATTCTCGGCAAGCCCGACGATGCCGCCGAGGCGCACGCGATGCTCAGCGCCCTCTCGGGGCGCAGCCACATCGTCGCCACCGGAGTGGCCCTGACCGGCGCGGCCGGCCGCGGGCGCACCCGCCTCCTGAGCGATGCCACCGCGACGCACGTCCGCTTTCGCGACCTCAGTCGCGCGGAGATCGACGCCTACGTCGCCAGCGGGGAGCCGTTGGGCAAGGCCGGCGCCTACGCCATCCAGGGGGGGGGCGGCGAGTTCGTCCACACCCTCGAGGGTGCCGAGGACACCGTGATCGGCTTGCCGATCGAGCTCGTTCGGCGTCTGTTGGCCGATTGGTAGGGCCGCGCTGAAGTCCGGCCCCCGGGTCGGCCGATAGGGGACGCGGAGTTCCCGTCCATGCGCAAGTCCTACATCGTATCCATGGCCATCGTCCTCATTGCCTTCGTGGGCATGATGCTGGCCGCCGACATGGCCCTGAAGCCCATGCGGAAGACCATGGCCATCGGCACCGATGTGGCGGCCATGCTCTCGGCACGGGGTGACCTGGCGCCCGACTCGAAGATGCTGGTCTTCACGGTCAAGGCCGGGAAGGCGCATCTGGCGACCGAGGGCTTCGGCATGGTCATCGAGCTGCAGCCGTCGGACGCCGTCCGCAAGCGCCCCGGCCGCCTCGAGAAGCTCGCCCGGCGGGCCATTCGCGAGATCGACCGCCTCTACGAGGG
>JARGNS010000301.1:0-4077 GCA_029213105.1 Planctomycetota bacterium | reverse complement strand
ACCGGGTTCGAGGTCCGCGTCAGGGAGGACGGCAAGGCCTGGCATCGGGCCCTGTTCGCCGTCGGCCCCGACGGCGACCTGCGTCCGCCGGCGCCGGCGATCCCCGCCGTGCGGGTGGCCTCACTTCGATAGGATCCGGGCCCCGTACCGGCTTGCCCGCCAGCCGGGTGGGGGTACCCTTCCTCGTTCCGCCCCAGGAATCCGAGGTCAGCCATGAAGGACGGTATCCACCCCAAGTACCACCCTGTCGTATTCGTCGACACGGGTGCGTCTGCCGAGTTCGTCACTCGCTCGACCTTGCGTAGCAAGGAGACGCGGGACATCGACGGCGTGGAGCACTTCGTGATCCGCCTCGACGTGTCGTCGGCCTCGCATCCCTTCTATACGGGCAAGCAGCGCTTCGTCGACGCCGCCGGGCGTATCGACAAGTTCCGCAGCAAGTACGGACAGCGCTACGGCCGCAAGAACAAGGCGAAGGCCGAGTCGTCGGATGCTGGCGCGGCCACGACCGACGAGGCCTCCGAGAGCTGATCGGTGCTACCCGATCGGCTCCGCGCTCGACTCGAGGAACTGGCCGATCACGCCGCGGACCTCTCGAAGCGCATGCAGACGCCCGAAGTGGCGTCCGACCACGTCGAGTACGCGCGCCTCAATCGTGAGTTCGCGGGGCTGCGTCGTACGGTCGAGCTCTACGAGGGCTACCGCGGAGCCGAGGTCGAGATCGCCGAGGCGAAGGAGATCCTCGCCGACGGTGGTAGCGATGCCGAGATGCGCGAGCTTGCCGAGTTGCAACTCGCCGAGGCGTCCGAGACGCTGACGGCCATGGCCGAAGAGGTCAAGCGCTCGCTCGTCAGCGACGATCCCGACGACCTGCGCGACGCCATCGTCGAGGTCCGTGCGGGCACGGGTGGCGACGAGGCCGCCCTCTTCGCCGGCGATCTGGTGCGCATGTACGACCTGCTCGCCAAGCGTCGCGGCTGGAAGCTCGAGGTCATGGAAGGCCACGGCGCGGAGCAGGGGGGCTACAAGGAGATCTCCTTCGCCCTGCGCGGCAAGGGCGCCTTCGGCGGCATGCGCTTCGAGTCCGGCGTGCACCGCGTCCAGCGCGTGCCCAAGACCGAGACCCAGGGCCGCATCCACACCTCCACCGCCTCCGTGGCCGTCCTGCCGGAGGCCGAGGAGGTCGAGGTCAACCTGGACGAGCGCGACATCCAGATGGACACGATGCGCGCTGGCGGCCCGGGCGGGCAGAACGTCAACAAGACGAGTTCCGCCGTCCGTCTGACCCACACGCCCAGCGGCATCGTGGTCCGCTGCCAGGCGGACCCCTCCCAGCACAAGAACCGTGCCACGGCCATGCGCCTCCTGAAGTCCAAGCTGTACGAGATGGAGCGCGAGGCGAAGGCCCGGGAGCGTTCCGAGGCCCGCGCGAGCCAGATCGGCTCTGGCAGCCGCTCCGAGAAGATCCGGACGTACAACTTCAAGGAAAGCCGGGTCACGGACCACCGCATCAAGCTGACCGTCCACAACCTCCCCGAGGTCCTGGACGGCCAGTTGGATGACATCACCGACGCCCTGAAGCAGGACGAGATCCGCCACCGGCTCGAGAACCTGTAGGACAGCCGATCGGGCCCGAACCGGGGCTCTTGGTTGGCGTTGGATGGGGGGAGCCGGTACGATTCGGCGCCCTAGGGACGAGGAGACCCGAGCCATGACCGACGATCCCAACCTCGAAGACGACGTGCTCGCCGAGGACGCCCTGGATGCAGGCGCCGAGGAGGCCTATGAAGCCATGGCCGAGGAGTCCGGCGTCGACGCCGGCGCCATCCTCGAAGAGGCCAAGCTCGAGCGCATGCACCGTCAGGCGTACTGGCACACGCAGAGCAAGCAGCTCTTCGCGTTCCTCTTCGCCAACTGCTGCTTCTTTGCCAGCGGCTTCGCGGCCTGGACCCGCGCCGGCTACAACGAGGATGGCTCCGCCGCCCTCGTCGATCCGTCGCTGCTCTTCACGGGCCTCGACACGATCCGCGGCAGCCTGCTCTTCGCCTTGGCGCTGTACGGCTTCTGGACGGCCGCCTTCAACATCTGGCACGCCCAGATGAAGGTCTGGCCGTACCTGCTCGGCGGCATCCTCGGCCTGTGGGTCGGCGTCGGCGGCATCGTGTCCGGCGTGGGTGGCGAGCAGTGGGAGCGTTCGAAGCTCTACCTGAGCGACCACCTCGAGTCGAAGACCATGATGGACGACATCCTGACGCCGCTCGGCACCATCGCCCCCGGCTACTGGCTGTGCGCCTTCGGCGGCCTCATCGTCGTCTGGGTCATCGTGATGGGCCTCGTCCAGGGTGGCCAGTCCGCCAAGGCGACGGCGACGGAGAGTGGCGGATCGGGTCGTCGGCGCCGCTGACCGTCCTCGAGGTGCTGCGCCGTTCGACGGCGTGGCTCGAGAAGCGCGGGATCGAGAACCCGCGCTTCGACGTCGAGCTCTTGATGGCTCACGCCCTGGGCGTGAAGCGCCTTGATCTGTACCTGCAGTTCGATCGGCCCCTGGAGGACGCGGAGCTCGCGTCCGTCCGGGCGTTGGTCAGCAAGCGCGGCGACCAGGAGCCCGCGGCCTATCTCCTCGGCCACAAGGACTTCTACTCGCTGCCCTTCGCGGTGGACGCGCGCGTACTCATCCCCCGCCCCGAGACGGAGCTGCTCGTGGAGCATGCCGTCGCGGCGCTCGAGGGCGTGGACGCCCCGCGCGTGGCGGATGTCGGAACCGGGTCCGGCTGCATCGTGGTCAGCGTGCTGCATGCCCTGCCGGAGGCCACGGGGGTGGCCACCGATGTGTCGGGCGGCGCCCTCACGGTGGCTGCCGCCAATGCCGAGACGCACGGGGTGCGCGACCGGCTCACGCTGCTCCAGGGCGACGCCCTGGCGCCCCTGGAGGGCCGGGAGGGCGTGCTCGACGCCGTCTTGAGCAACCCGCCCTACATCGTGCGCGGCGACCCCAGCGTGGCGAGCGACGTCGCGACCCACGAGCCGGACGTCGCCCTCTACGTCTCCGGTGAGGACCCCAACGAGTTGGTCGAGCGCATCGCGCGTGAGGCCCTGCCGCTGCTGAAGGCCGAGGGGTTCGTGGCGTTCGAGGTGGGCCACGAGAGCGCGCAGGATGCCCGCGCGCGGCTCGAGACCCTCGGCTACCTCGACGTCACGATCACGCCCGACCTGGCGGGCATCGAGCGGATCGTGGCCGGGCGCAAGCCCGCCTGAGCGCGCCCCCGCGCAGCGCCTACTTCAGGACGTCGTCGTCGAAGGCGCCGTGGGGCGGCTGCTTGACGTCCGCCTCGCGGCGCGGCGCACCCAGGGGCACGCCATCGGTCTGGTAGATGCGGCGCAGGCGCGGTGTGAGCCGTTCGCGCTCGTTGGCGGGAATCGCGATCGCCGCGATGCCCGGCATGAGGACGCCGAGGTCCACGGCGTAGCGTGTGGCCTCGGTGCGATGGCGTGCGTGGGTGCCAGCCCAGCGGAAGACGCGGGCGGCGATCTGGGAGCGATGCCAGCTGCCGACGGCGCTCTGCATGGCAGTGTCGAGGTCCGCACGGTGCAGGGGCATGCTCTCGGCGAACGTCACGACCTCATTGCCGTGGCGGTCGAGCACGCGCACGGCGTAGGGGAACGACGTGGCGCTCGCCTTGATCATCTGGGCGGTGACCGGCCGGGGCTCGTCGTTCGCGCCGAAGTGCTTCGGTGCGATATGGCGCGTCTCGCCGCGAACCGTGCCCAACTCGAGCGTCATGCCGCGCGTGAGGACGAAGCCCTTGCGCTTGAGATAGTCGGCGGGGTCGAAGCGCAGGATTGCGATGCGGGACGCCAGCGTGCGCGTGCCGATCAGCTGTGCCCGGGTCTCGCGTCGCGGGGCCAGGAACGGCACGGTAGGAGCCGGCTCGTGGCGGCGGGTCGAGGCGACGCCGGTGAACTTCAGCTGTCCGCCGGCCTCTCCGCCGAAGACCATGCCGTCGGGCGCCGCGTTGCTCAGCACCAGCGTGCCGGGGTTCATGAGCCAGTCGGCCTTGTGATCGACCATGGTGCCCG
>JARGNS010000300.1 GCA_029213105.1 Planctomycetota bacterium | reverse complement strand
AGACGTCAAGAAGCGCGTGTTCGACCCGTTCTTCACGACGAAGGACACGGGCACGGGCCTCGGGCTCGGCATCTGCTTCGGCATCGTCGAGGAGCACGGCGGCGCAATCTCGCTGGACGAAGCCGTCGAAGAGGGCGCCACGTTCGTCATCCGCACGCCGATCCTGGGCGCCGAGCCCCTGCGCCCCGAGGCGCCGTCCGGCCCGCGGCGCGCCGCGTCGGAGGCCGGCTCCGGCAAGCACGTGCTGGTCGTGGATGACGACACCTACATCTGCGATGTCGTCACGCGCGTCATCCGCAACCACGGCTACACGGCGGACGTCGCCAACGACGGCGAAGAGGCCCTCAAGTACCTCAGCCGAGGCGAGTACGACCTGGTCATCACGGACGTGCGCATGCCCGGCGAGTACGACGGCATCGACCTGCACGACCGGCTGATCCAGTGCCTGCCCGAGGCGAACCGGCGCATGCTCTACATGACGGGCAACCTGCTCGACGGGCGCACGATGGAGCGCCTGCAGGATCTGAACGTGCGCTGCATCGAGAAGCCGTTCGACATCCACACCCTGGCGGACGTCATCAACGAAGTCTGCCTGCATGCCACGGGCAGTCCGCCGCTCACGATGGACGCGCACGCCGCCGAGGTCGCCCCCGGCATGTCCGACCGCCGCCCGCCGGAAGCCGCCGCCGGGTAGAGGCGCAGGGCGCGGGCCGCCGAGGGCTGCGCGCCGCTGCGCACCCCCCGTAAGGGGGCGCATCCCGGGCGCTCGCTCGCTATCCTCGCGGCATGGCAACGAACTACTGGGACTACATCCGCGTCGAAGACCTCCTCCGCCTCCAGGGCGGCCTGGAGAACGACGAGAGCGAACTCAGCGACCACGAAGTCGTCTTCATCACGGTCCACCAGGTCTTCGAGCTGTGGTTCAAGCTGGCCCTGCGCGAGCTCACGACCCTGCGCGACGTCTTCCAGCAGACACCGGTGCCCGAGAACGCCATCGCGACCGGCGGGGCTTCGATGGAGCGCATCGGCCGCATCTTCAAGGCCGCCGTCGCGCACTTCGAAGTCGTCGAGTCCATCAACACGCGCGACTACCTCGACTTCCGCGACAAGCTCTTCCCCGCGAGCGGCTTCCAGTCCGCGCAGATGCGTGAGATGGAGATCCTGCTCGGCTTGCCCGACGAAGAGCGCATCGGTCTCGGCGCCGACGGCAAGTACATGCAGGCGCTGAAGGATCCGTCCGGCCAGACCGACTCCCCCGCCCACGCACGCGTGGAGGAACGCCTCGCCGACACGCCCACGCTGCTCTCTGCCGTGGGCAACTGGCTGCACCGCACGCCGATCCGCGGCTCCCAGCCCGGGGACGAGGGCGACGACGGCGCCGTGGACGCGTTCCTCGAGGACTACATGGTCTCGCTCCAGGGTGCCGTCGACACGACCCTCGAGACGGTGCTCGCCACGGGCGTCGGCAACGAAGCCGCGATGCGTACCCGCTACGCCGCCGAGGTCGCCCAGGCGCGCGAGTTCTTCTTCGTCGAGGATCGCAAGCTGCGCCGCATCCGCGCGGCCGTCCTGTTCATCGAGAGCTACCGCGAGCTCCCGCTGCTGTCCTGGCCCCGGAAGATCCTCGCGCAGCTCGTCGAGTTCGAGCAGTCGATGATCATCTTCCGCCAGCGCCACGCGCGCATGGTCGAGCGTGTCATCGGCCGCCGGATCGGCACCGGCGGTTCCTCGGGCGTGGACTACCTCGACCAGACCGCACTCAAGTACCGCGTGTTCAAGGATCTCTGGGCCGTTCGCACCTTCCAGATCCCGGCCAACGCCCTGCCCGTCCTCGAAGACACGCGCCCGTACGAGTTCAACGCCACGTTCGACGTCTAGTCCCGCCTTGCGCTAGGCTGGCCGCATGAAGATGTGGGGCCTGGCTCTCGTGGTGCTCGCCGTGGGCGTTGCGGCGTGGCTCGTCTTGGCCGACCGCCCGCGGCTGCGGCCCGTGCCGACGCCCGCGCCGGCCGCGCCCGCCGTCGAGGCCCAACCCGAGCTGCAGGGTGCCGAGTTCGAGGCCCAGCTCGCCCACGCCCGTCGGGAAGCCGCCCGCGAGCGCGCCCGACGGTACGCCCGCTGCGGAAGCGGCCAGGGCGGCTTCTTCCACGAGGAGGTCGAGCACGGTGCGTTCCGGATCTCCGGCCGCGTGCTCGGGGCGGATGGCGAGCCGGTTCCCGAAGCCGAGGTCACCCTCGTCGGGGACGCCAACGAGCACAACAGCGACTACCCCGAGGACGACGGCCGCTTCTTCATCGAGTACGGCCAGGAGTTCCCGATGCGGGTCGTGCTGACGGCCCCGGGTCACGTGCCCCACGTGGGACCGTGGAAGCGCTACGCGAACCGCGAGCACGTCGACATCGGCACCATCCGGCTCGCGCGCGGACAGCGCATCGCCGGCCAGGTCGTGGACGAGGATGGCGAGGGGCAGATGGCGTGGATCGTGATCGCCCCCGATGACGATCCCCCCCCGGCCTGGTGGCGCACGGCGGAGGAGGCCCAGGGCGCGTTCTCCGAGGCGCTCCAGACCGGCCCCGACGGGATCTTCGCGTACGCCGAGCTGCCCCCCGGACGCTACCGGCTGCGGGTCGACACCAGCGCATCCGTGGGCGAGCGCGTCCTGGAGGGTATCGGGGCGGGACGGACGGATCTGCGGATCGTGATGCCCCTCGACGCGGCCGAGGACACGGGCGAGCCCTGGCTCGCCCGTGTGGAGTTGTCCCCGGCCGACTGCATCAACCCGCTCGCCGAGGACGAGCGCCGGTCGGACTGGAGCGGGATCGAGACCCCTTGGTTCGGGGCGATCCACGAGCGCAACTACCACAACCTGCTGCTGGGCCACGTCATCGAGGCGCGCCTGTTGGGTACAGGTCCTGCCCACGCGGTGATCAACGATCCCGTCAGCGGCTTCGCTCCGACCTACGTCCGCGGCTTCCGCCCCGGCTCGGCCAAGCGGTCCGTACGCCTGGAGCGTGGCCTGACCGTCACGGGGCGCCTCAAGGGCCCGCCCACGGCACGTCTGGGTGGCATCTACGTAGGCCTGCATGCCAGCATGCTGGCGGACGGCACCGGAGCGGCCGTGCCCGCGCCGGGGCAGACGGTGGTGGGCACCTACTGGCGCGAGGCCACGACGGATGCCCGGGGGCAGTTCGTGATCCCCGGCCTGCTGCCGGGCACGGCTCATGTCCGCCTGGGCACCCAGGACTTCGAGCTGCAGGACCGCACGACCCCGGTACGCCTCGACGGCACGCCGCTGACACTGCGTGCCGTGGCCTACCCCACCGTGGAGGTCACGTGCACGCTGCCGGAGGGCAGCCCGGGGGCCCTCATCCAGTGGGCCGTCTTCGACCTGGATCCGACCTCCAACACCCAGCATGGCGACGACGCGGTCTCGACCGAGGGCAAGCGTCACGCGACGTGGACCGTCCGCCTCAGCACCCGCGCCTGCGACCACGAGCTGCACCTGCGCTCGACGACCAACCCGATCCTGGGGCCGGTGAAGGTGCGCATCCCACGCGGCGCCAGGACGGTGCACGCCGAGCTGGCGGCCCCGCAACTGCTCCACGGTCGGATCGTGGACGCCGCGGGTCGGCCGCTGCCGCGCGCCTGGGTGTTCCTGCGGGAGGTGGGCGATCCCGCCCCCTTCACCCCGGTCATGATCGGCACGCCGGCCCACCCGGAGGCCGGCGATCCCGTGGGCACGGTCACGCGCCTCAATGGGTCCTTCGAGCTGGGCATTCCGCGTGACGGCAACTGGCACGTGTTCGCGACCTACGACGGCCACGCCCTGCTCGGTCCGCCCGTGCTCGCGCGGCCCGGCAAGGCCACGATCCGCATGGGCCCCGGCCACCGCATCACGGGACTCCTGCGGGTCCCGCAGAAGACCAACTCCCTCGACCACTACGTCGTCATCGCGTGGCCGGAGAGGGGTGGCACGCCGGTGCGCGCCATCGTGGAAGACGGGGGCTTCTTCCAGCTCGAAGCGCTGCAGCCGGCGACGTACACCCTGACGGCCCACACGGTCTACGAAGACGAGGATGTGGGCTTCGCAGGCCAGGCACGCCTGACGGGCGTGAAGGCGGGCGCGCGCGGCGTCGAGCTCACCCTGAAGTCCGGCGCCTGGGCGCACCTGGCCCTGGTCGACGAGAAGGGCACGCCGCTACGCGGTGCGCGCGTCATCCTGCGGGGCCCCCAGCGCGTCCAGCGTGTCTGGCCCTGGAACGACGCCGGCGAGTTCGGGATCCACAGCCTCTGGCCGGGCGCGTACCGCTTCGAAATCGACGTGGACGGCAAGGGCCACCACGTGATCGACGCGAAGCTCGGCGCCACCGTGCGCCACGTGATTCGCTGAAGCTCGTGCTCGCGGGGTCGCGTCAGCGACCGGTACGTGCGGCCTCGCGCCGCAGCCGATCGACTTCCCGCCGCAGGAACGCCTCATCCTCCTCGACGTCGCCCCGCGGATCCGGGAGATGGCCGTCCCAGCTGTCATTGACCTGCTTGGAGGGCTTCGTGGCCTTGCTGCACCCGTAGATCAGCAGGAACAACACCAGCCCGACCCAAACCCAGCCGGAGCCCTTGGACCGGACGCGCACGGTGCCCGTGGTGGAACGCGGCGACCGGGCGTGGTCCCAAACCTCCGGCGGCAAGGCGGGCGGAACGCCGGGGCCGTCGTACTCGGCCTGCTCCGCCTCGCGTGCGCGTCGCACGGTTTCCTCCCAGCTCCAGCTGGGATCCGACGCGTCGACCTCGAAGGGCTCGGGCCCGTCGCCGGCGGGCTCGGACTGCACGGTCGGAGGCCCGGGGGCGATCGACGCCGTGCCGAGCACGTCCTCGTACGTCTCGAAGGGTGCCTGCGTGGGTTCCTCAAGGTCCGGCTCGGGCTCGGGCTCGGGCTCGGGCTCGGGCTCGGACTCGGACTCGGACTCGGACTCGGACTCGGGCTCGGACTCGGACTCGGGCGTGCGCTCATCCTCTGCGTCGCGTACGGAATCCCACGCGTCGTCTTCGGGGTGCATGCCGTAGTCGGCGATGCTGCTCCCGTCGGAGGGCTCCGACGTCACGTCACGCCCGGCGTCC
>JARGNS010000299.1:3452-5126 GCA_029213105.1 Planctomycetota bacterium | reverse complement strand
GTTCCGCCAGGTGCTGCCGGATCTCTTCGATGGCCCGGCGCTCGCCAGGCCGCTTGCGAAACTCGTCGTCACTCTCGTCCCAGAGGGCCATGCCCCGCGAGTAGGCCTCGCGGGCGTGGACCTGGAAGCCCGAGGACTGGAACGAGCGCCCCGCCTCGAGATAGCCCTTCATGGCACCGCCGTCCGGATACATGCGTCCGTACAGGGCCTCGCGCCCCTGGCCGTACGCCCGGTGCGCCAGGCGGTCGCCGAAGAGGTACGCGGAGCGAACCACGACGGTCTCATCGCTCCAACCGGGGAGCAGCTCGTCGATGCGCTTCATGGCGGAGCGGAAGAACCGCATCACACGATTGAGCCGCAGCGGGTAGTACCCGCTGACCTCGTCGTACAGCGTGCGGTAGCGGCGCGGGTCGTGGTGCCGCACGAAGCGGCCCACCGACCGGTGCTCCTCCGAGAGAATGGAGATCTCGTGGAAGATGTGCCCGCAGTAGGCGTCCAGCAGGCCCTCATCGCCCGCGTCGTCGAAGAGCGCCTCGGCGCGATCGCGCAGCGGCGCCAGACGATCGTCACGCAGGCGCTCGAGCCGCTCGAGGTGGAACAGCTTCCACAGGGCCGGCGGCGTGAGCTTGAGTTCCGTACGCGGCACGCCGCGATCACGAGCGGCCCGCAGTACGCGGCGCTCGTAGCGCCTGTAGATCGAGAGGAACGAGCGGCGAGCCGCGACGAACGTCGTCAGGAAGTCCCAGATCAGAGCTCCACGCTCCGTGATCCGGTCGCCGGACATGCGGTCTACTCTTCGGCGTCGTCGTCGCTCTCGGCACGGTCGACGAACTCGAAGATCACGCGCGGAGCGTTGTCGCCCAGGCGGTTCTTCGCGTCACGCAAGATGCGCGTGTAGCCGCCGGGGCGGTCCGCACACATGGGGCCGACCACGTCGACGAGCAGCGAGAGCAGCTTGCGATCCGGAACGTCACGGGCGAGCAGGCGTACCTGATGCACGTAGGCCTGGCTGTCCGCCTTCGTACCCGAAGCCTTCAGCGCCGCAGCCTTGCGGGCGCGGGTGATCAGCTTCTCGACGTAGGGACGGATCGCCTTGGCCTTGGCCTGGGTCGTCACGACACGGCCGTTGATCAGCAGCGCCCGCATCATGTTGCGACGCAGGGCGAGCCGGTGCTGGGTGTCTCGGGTCAGCTTCCGGCCGGCAACGCGGTGTCTCATGACTCGCTCCAGGTGCCCCCATCAGCGCGGGGCTTCGATCCAAAGGTTCGTGCTCGTTCGGGCGGGATGCCTTGTACGACACCGCCGTTAGGCGTTGTCGACATCCATGCCCAGGGAGAGCCCCATCTCGTCGAGCTTGCGGGTGATCTCCTTGAGGGAGGTACGCCCGAAGTTCTTGAAGCCCATCACCTGCTCCTGCGTGTGACGCACGAGCTCGGCGATCGTCTGCAGGCCCTCGGCCTCCAGGCAGTTGCTTGCGCGGACCGAGAGGTCCATGTGCGCGATCGGAAGCTCGAGCTTCCGGCGCGTCTCGTCGGTGTCGCCGCCCGCGGCCGGCGCGGCGGTGCCAACCGGGTTGGTGGCCATCGTCGGGATGGTCATCGGCGAGGTGGCGGGACCGCCCCCCATGGAAGCACTGCCCATCGACGAGCCGCCCATCGACGAGCCGCCCATCGA
>JARGNS010000299.1:0-3352 GCA_029213105.1 Planctomycetota bacterium | reverse complement strand
GCCCATCGACGAGCCGCCCATCGACGAGCCGCCCATCGAGCCCGAGCTGAAGCTCGGCATCGCAGGCTGCGAGGTCGACTCGAACAGCAGCTCCTTGCCCACATCGAAGAACTGGATGAAGGGGTTGAGGTGCTTGCGGTAGATCTTGCTGGCCTCGACCAGCGCCATCTCCGGCGTGATCGTGCCGTCCGTCCAGAGCTCCATGATCAGGCGATCATAGTTCGTCAGCTTGCCCACACGCGTGTTCTCGGTGCGGTAGCGGACGCGCTGGATGGGCGAGAAGATGGAGTCCAACGGGATGACCCCGATCTCCTGCTCCTCGCGAGCGTTCTCGTCGGCGGTGACATAGCCACGGCCACGACGAACCTCGATCTCGGCCTCGAACGTCTTGTTCTCGTCCGTGACCGTGGCGATCAGGAGGTCGTTGTTCACGACGTCGCAGTCCGACCCCGTCTGGATGTCGGCGCCCGTCACAGGGCCGGCACCCGTCTTCTCGATGCGCAGCACCTTCGGGTCGTCCGTGTGGAACTGCACCCGCAGACGCTTGAGCGCCAGGATGATGTCGGTGACATCCTCCTTGATCCCCTCGATCGAGGAGAACTCATGCTTGACGCCCTGGATCTTCACGGACGTGACCGCGGTGCCCTCGATCGACGAGAGCAGCACGCGGCGGAGGCCGTTGCCGACCGTGACGCCGTATCCCCGCTCGAAAGGCTCGGCGGTGAACTTCGCGTACATGTCGGTGCGGGTCGCCGAATCAGCGACGACCTTGGTGGGGAGCTCGAGATCCCGCCAGCGGATCCTCATGCGTTCCTCCGTATTTCCGTGATTCCGGCGACACGGGCTCTACGCCGTGCCCAATGTCGCGGGACGTGAACTGATCGAAAAGCAGCCGCCCGGAGGGCGGCACTGGGTTGGAGCCGAGGCTCCCGGAACGAACCGGCTAGACGCGTCGGCGCTTGCGCGGACGACAGCCGTTGTGCGGCAGGGGCGTGACGTCCTCGACGGCACGGATCTTCAGGCCACGGGCCTGGAGACTACGCACCGCAGACTCACGGCCAGCGCCGGGGCCCTTGATGCGGACCTCGATCTCGCGAACGCCCATCTTCACGGCCTTCTCGGCGGCGCGCTCCGCAGCCTTCTGGGCTGCGAAGGGCGTCGACTTCCGGCTGCCCTTGAACCCGATGGTTCCGGCCGAGTCCCAGCAGAGGGTCTCGCCGTTGGGCGCCGCGAACGTGACGATGGTGTTGTTGAACGAAGCGTGGACGTGAACCACGGCCTTCGGCACATTCCGGCGAATTTTCTTCTTGCCCGCCATGGATACTCCGACAGATGAGGCCCGATTTTCGGGCGGGAACGGGCGAGAGTACCCCGCCCGTCGCCCCCTGCAACTTTCTGGCCGACCGGCCCCTTCCGGGGCGGCCTCGACCGTAGGTCGCGGGAGGACAGGTACTTAGGTGGATGAATCGGGACTAGCGGAGCGCCTTGACGCTCTTCTTGCCCGCGACGGTCCGCTTGGGACCCTTCCGGGTACGCGCATTGGTCTGCGTGCGCTGCCCACGGGCGGGGAGGCCACGGCGGTGCCGCATGCCTCGGTAGCAGGCGATCTCCTTCAGACGGGAGACGTTCTGCTGGGTCTGGCGGCGCAGGTTGCCTTCGACGACGAAGTTGGACTCGATCTCGTTGGCGAGACGGGCCAGCTCTTCATCGTTCAGCTCACGTGCGCGACGGGTCGGGTCGAGGCCCAGGCTTGCACAGAGTGCGAGCGCGGACTTCTTGCCGATGCCATGGACGTACTGCAAGGCGACCCAGGTCACCTTGTTATCGGGAATGTCGACGCCGACGATACGGGGCATGGTTCTGTTCCTCCGGGGAGTGGGCTGGCTTGCAGGCCAGTCGTACGACTAGCCCTGCACCTGCTTGTGCCGCGGGTTCTTGCAAATCACGCGCACTTTGCCGTGGCGCCGGATGATCCGGCAATCCTCGCACATACGCTTCACACTGGCCCTGACCTTCATGGTCCGTCTCCCGGCTCGCTAGTCCCGGTACACGATCCGACCCTTGGTCAGATCGTAGGGGCTCATCTCTACGGTCACGTTGTCCCCCGGCAGGATGCGAATCCAATGCATGCGCATCTTGCCGGAGATATGGGCGAGGATCCGGTGGCCATTCTCGAGTTCCACCACGAACATCGCGTTCGGGCGGGCCTCGACCACCTTGGCCTCGAGTCGCAGGTTGTCTTCGCGCGCCATCAGGCACTCGCTCCTGCGTTACTGTCGCTCAGGACACCAGCGATGCGGTCGAAGACCTCATCCATGGAGCCCTGGGCGTCAATGGTCACGAGCAGTCCCTGGCCGTCGAAGTGAGCGATCAGGGGGGCCGTCTCGTTGCTGTAGACCTCGAGTCGGTTGCGGATGACCGCCTCGGTGTCGTCTTCGCGCCCGCGGGCCAGGAGTCGCTGCACGATCTCCTCGTCCTCGAGCTTCATGTGGATGACCTTCTCCACACCGCGGTCCCCGAGGTCAGCCGCGAGGGCCTCCGCCTGGGACACGTTGCGCGGGAAGCCGTCCAGCAAGAAGCCGGCGGCCGCATCCGGCTGCTCGAGGCGCTCGCGAACGAGCGCCAGGACCAGCGTGTCCGGGACGAGGTTGCCCGCGTCCATGAAGGCCTTGGCCTCCTTGCCGAGGTCCGTGCCCGCGCCGACAGCGGCGCGCAGCAGATCACCGGTGGACAGGTGCACCAAGCCGTGCGCGTCGCAGACGCGCGCAGCCTGGGTGCCCTTGCCGGCTCCGGGAGGTCCGAGGAGGATCAGACGCATCGTCCTAGCCACCCTTCTTCTTGGAGCCGCCACCGGCGGTGGTCCCCATGAAGCCGCCCTGGTTGCGCATGAGGAGCGCACTGTTGAGCTTGTCCACGAGGTCGAGCGCGACGCTCACGACGATGAGGATCGACGTGCCGCCCAGGAAGTAGGCCACCTGGACGGGGACTTCCTTCGAGATCGAGGTCGCCGCCTGCTGCGGGATGATCGCGATCAGGGCCAGGAACGAAGCGCCTGCCAGCGTGATGCGGGTCATCACCTTCTGGAGGAACTCCGCCGTCTTGCGACCCGGCCTGATCCCCGGAATGAAGGAGCCGCTCTCCTTCATGTTCTTGGAGATCTCAACCGGGTTGAACATCAGCGAGTTCCAGAAGTAGCTGAAGAACATGATCAGCGCGATCGTCATGGTGGTGTACCACCACGAGCTCGGCAGGAACGCATCCGACAGCCAGCTCCAGCCCGCCGCCGAACCCACCAGCTGGGGGAACGACAGGAGCGCGGAGGCGAAGATCACCGGCAT
Organism: Planctomycetota bacterium; assembly: GCA_029213105.1. Classification (GTDB taxonomy): domain Bacteria; phylum Planctomycetota; class PLA2; order PLA2; family JAEUHO01; genus JAHEIK01. Next base: position 14 of record JARGNS010000299.1, on the reverse strand, counting down.
GACGCCGGCCTGGT
>JARGNS010000298.1 GCA_029213105.1 Planctomycetota bacterium | reverse complement strand
GGGCGCAACGGGATCCTGATCGCGCGCGCGGCCCCGTCGGTGCACGCTCGCGTCGACGCAGCCCTCACCTCCATGCGCGCGCACGCGGCGAAGCCCGACATCGCGCCGGAGCTCGCCCGTGCACTGCGCGCCGCGAAGGTCTCCGTGACCCTGGACGGCGTCACCGTCGCGGACGCCCTCAAGACGCTGCAGATCCAGACGGGTCACAATCTCATGCTGGATCCGCGCCTCGGAGAGGCCACGACCCAGAAGGTCCTGGGGAAGCTCGCCATGTCGGACGCCGCCCTCTTCGACGTGTTGGAGGCCATCCGGTTGGAGGCGGGAACCGACCTCGTCTGGCGGTCCCAGGGCAGCGTCCTGGTGTTGACGCGCCGGGCGTTCGTACCGATTCGCTAGATCGCCGGGCTGGCCGTGAAACCCGGCCGGCGGGGAGACGTCGTAGACGCATGCTCTGAAGCCTGAACCACCCTCGCCGGATCGCGGTCGTGATCCTCCTGACGGCCCTGGGCGCCGCCGCCGAGTCCTATCTGGGGTGGAAGCCCGGCTTGGTCGTCGGCCTGGTCGCCGGGCTCCTGCTCGCCCGTTTCGTGCCCGTGCCGGGGGGCGGCTGTGCCGTCCCGCCTCGTTCGGCCGAGCCGCCGACGTCCGAAGCCCCGCCAGGCGCCGACGACCCGGCAGCCTGAGGAGCGGGCGGCCCCAAGCGTCCATTTCTCGACGCGTACGAGGGCCCCCCTAGACTCCCCGGCTGGAGGTCCCGGTGGATGTGAAGCGAGCCAAGGTGCGCCTGCAGGACGACGACCTGTCCATGGGCGAGATCGCCGATGGCCTGCTCGCCTCGGACGCCAGCCCCCTCGAGATCTACGGCCTGGTCGCGCACGCCCTGCGCGGTGCGATCGAGGTCCACGAGGAGTCCTTCGAGGAGATGACCGACCGGGCGCTGGACCTCTGCGCTGGCCAGGACGAGTCGACGTCGTCCCTGGAAGGGCTCTTCTCGCAGCCCGAGGACATGACCCAGCTCAAGCAGCGTGCGCAGGAGCATGCCAACCTGCTCATGCGGATGTCCAAGGAACAACGCGGGACCGATGGGCAGGACGTCCCGTTCCGCGAGGCCTACGCCTTCCGCGCGCTGCAGGGGCTCTTCCTCTACCTCGAGAAGAACTGGGAGACCGAGGAACGCGCTCGCGCGGTGCTCGTCAAGATCCTCGACGCGGCCAGCGTGGCGCTCGGCAGCGAGGAGTCCGTGCGCGTCTCGATCGTCTCGGCGCTGGGGCGCTAGACGCGTCCTACTTGCTTGCCTTGGCGGTGCGCGCCTCGTAGTTCGTCAGCTTGCGCACCTGGGTGCTCTTGGCGCCACCGGGCATGGCCTGCTCCGTCTTCGAGCGCACGAGCCAGTCGGGTACCGCGGCGCACCAGAGTTCCAGGGACTCCATCCGCGTGTTCATGTTCGAGGCCGTGGCGATGCGCTCGAACTCGCGGCAGTCGAGCTTGGTCTTGCCGACGACATGGTCCACCTGCAGGCGCCTGGCCGTGTAGGTGCTGGTCCAGTTGCCTTCGTGGCTGATCCACCGCAGCACGCCGTGCTGGGGATGGACGAAGAGCACGAGGCTGTCGCGCGTCGTGCCGCCCTGCTTCACGACCCAGGCGATCTCGCGGCACTCGTACTTGGTCTTGCCGAGCACGAGCGTCGTCTTGGGCCGCTCGACGCGGGTGGGCGCGGGCTTGCGTGCGAGCCGCTCGCGCTTGCGCGCCGGGTGGGTGCGCCACGCGGCGGTGGGCGTCATGCGCATGGACGTCTGCAGCCAGACGCTGTCGCCCTTGCGATCGGTGAGGGCGATGCGCGTGTCGCTGACCGTCTTGCGATGCGTGCCACCGGTCGTGGGCATCATGTGGGTGCTCTGGAACTCCACGAAGGAGCCGACTTCCATGCCCTTCCAGCCGAGCGCGCCGGTGTGGGTGGCGCCTGCCTCCAGGTAGGTCTGCAGCGGCGACGGGGTGGGTGCCGTGCTGGCCGGGGGGGCGTCTTCGGCACGGACGGGGGCGACAGCCAGCAGGAGCAGCAGGCCAAGGACGGCGGCGCGGGTCGAGTACGGCATCGGGTCTCCTCGGTCCCTTGGACGTCTGGCGGTGGTGGGGCTTCCCGGGTGGGAGGGGTTCGGGGTCAGGCGTCTTGCTGCGCCTTCCAGTCGTCGGTCAGGAGGCCAGCGTAGCCCCAGTTCTCCTCCGCGATCTCCTGGATCACGATGTGGATGTGCTCGGGCCGCTTGCCCAGGTGACGGACGAGCGAGTCGGTGAGGTCCTTCACGACGGCAGCCTTCTGCGCGCGGGAGGCTCCCTCGAGGATCTGCAGGTTGGCGTACGGCATCGGACTACTCCTTGGTGAGGTGCTTCCATACCACCGTGCCGCGGGGGGCAGGCGGTAGCCCGCACCGGGCAGGGCGGTTGGGGACGACAACTCGAGGACTGGATGCCGGAGGCGTCCGTCTAGGCCGATCGGCTTCGGCTCCGTTCACGACGGGTCTTGAGGCGTTCCTGCAGCTTGGCCCGCGGCCCCGCCGGCAAGAGCGGGTCGACGAGCTGCACCACGTAGTTGTGGGACACATCCGCGGGGATGCCGTAGCGCTCGGGCATGTGGCCCGGGTCGTAGTACGTGCCGAAGAGCAGGTCCATCAGCGGGCTCAGGTTCGCGAAGTTCACCCGTCCGCCGCGATCGATCTCATGGTGCCAGTGGTGCAGGCGAGGAGAGCCGAGCAGGTAGCGCAGCGGCCCGGGCTCGAGCGCCACGTTGCTATGGATGTAGATCGCCCACAGCCCGCGGAACATGGCGAAGCCGGCCAGGGCTTCCAGGGGGAAGCCCAGCAGGATCGCCGGCAGGTTCTCGATGAGGCGCGTGTAGAGGTTGTCGAAGGGGTGCTCGCGGTAGGCGGCGATCCAGTCGACCTTCTCGGCCGTGTGATGGACGCGGTGGAAGCGCCACAGGAACTCGTACTTGTGCGAGAGCCGGTGCCCCCAGTAGATCCCGATGTCGCAGAGCAGGATCACGCCCAGGAACTGCAGCCAGAACGGCTGGTCGCCGACGAAGGCGCGGACGCCCGATAGGGGCAAGGCGTCGCTGTGCTCGTAGACGAGGACGAGGACGAAGACCACCGGTGCCGTCCACAGGACGTACTGCCCCAGCGCGAAGAGCAGGTCGGTGCCGTACTCCTTGCGCAGTCCCCGGGGCTCCCCCGGCCCACGGCGGTTGCCCGGGAAGAGCAGCTCGAGCGGCAGGAAGATCAGGAGCAGGATCCCCAGCGAGATCAGTGTGCTCCAGACAACGTCCATCGTCGTGCCCGCTCCGCTCCGCCGTGACTAGCGGTTGCCCTGCTGCTTGCGTTGCTCGGCCGCCTTCTTGGCGGCTGCGGCCTTCTCGGCCGCGGCCTTCTTGCGACGCAGGGCCTCGATCTCCTTGCGCAGCAACTCCGAGACAGCACCCGACTCGGACTTCGAGCCGCCGATGAAGATGGGCTCCTTCTTGGCGGCGTCCTTGGCCTTCGCCTTGGCCGCTTCGTCGTTGTCCTTCTCGAGGAAGGACTCGTTCATCGGTAGCGACTTGGACGAGGGCAGGAAGACAGGCTTCTTCTTCGGCTCGTTCGCCTTCTCGCCCTTGGGCGCGATGCCGATGGCGGACTTGGAGGAGAACATGAAGTTCGGGTCCTCCTCCTCCGGGCCCGCTTCCTGCTCGAAGCCCTCGGCCTCGCCATCGGCACCCGGGGTGCTTGTCGGCGTCGGCTTGTCGGGGTTGGCCTCCCGGTGGGCCAGCACCACGATCCAGGCGGACACGCCCAGCGCGAGGGCCACGGCGCCTACCTGGGCGATACGCAGTCCGGTCTTCTTCATCGGATCCTCCACGGCCATGAACGCCTGACGCCCAGGGTTGGTTCGCCCAAGGTGTGCGGCCACGCGCAGTCTGTGCAAGACCTTTGCACAACGGGCCATGCGGCTGCCTGGGGAGCCAGGCGACGGGCGCGGCTAGCGGCCCCGCAGGGGGGGCGCCCGCTCCTCGGTGCGCATGGCGTCCAGGATGGTCGCGTTGAGCTGGGCGCCGAAGTAGAAGGCCACCCCCGACAGATGCATCCAGATCATCACGAGGATCACACCGGCGAGGGCGCCGTAGGTCTCGTTGTAGTTGCCGAAGCCGTCCACGAAGACCTTGAGCAGCTTGCTCATGAGCAGCCAGGAGCCCACGGCCAGCGCGTTGCCCGGGGTCAGGGGCATCCAGCGCTGGCGTACCGAGGGCATGGCCCAGTAGATGACCGAGGTCCCGAGCAGCCCGGCGGCAATGACGATCAGGACGCGCAGCCCCTCCGAGAAGGGCAGGTCGAGTAGCGGGCCGAAGAACATCAGGAGCGCGGAGACCAGCAGGAGCAGGAACGAGCCCGCGCCGAGCAGGAGCGAGATGCTCCAGAGGGTCCAGAGGCGGCGTCGTTCCTCGACGCCATGCACGGCGTTGAGTGCGCGGCTCACGCTGTTGAAGAGCTTCACGCCCGAGAACAGGAACACACCCAGGGCAAGCCAGACGAGCCCCGCACCGCCGCGCGTGCGGATGTCCTCCACCTGGGCCACGAGCATCTCGTAGACGTCCTCGGGTACCGCACTCCGCGTCTCCTGCGCGAACGACTCGAAGAGGCCTTCGACCGGAAGGGCCGACATCACCGTCAGCAGGAGGATCAGGATCGGGGCGATCAAGGCAAGGCCGTAGTACGCCGACTGCGCACTGCGACCGTCCAGCCCATGGCGGCGGAAGGCGCGCCACGTGCGCGTGAGGGCGTCACGGGGCGTGAGGCCTCCGAGGCGCCACATCTCCCAGGTCTTGGGCAGGAGTTCGAGCATCGGCGCCCAGCCTACGGGGGAGGAGGCGTGCGACGGCTAGCTGTCTTCGGCGCGCGCGAAGACCATCAGGGCCGCGCCGACGAAGATGATGTTCTTCATGATGTACTGGCCCACCAGCGTCCAGACGAACGGGGCGTCTGCCCAGACGAGCTCGGGGCACGTGAAGAACGGCATGAACGTGCCGGCCATGTGCAGCAACAGCAGGGCGAACGTCGCCTTGCGGCAGCGATTGATCAGCATGCCGATGCCGATGGCGACTTCCCAG
>JARGNS010000297.1:1900-5146 GCA_029213105.1 Planctomycetota bacterium | reverse complement strand
AGCAACCAGACGCCGAGGAAGAGCGTGAGCGCGAAACCAAGCGCGTTGATCCAGCCGAGGCGACTGCGGTCCCAGAAGGGAGGCTTCGGCGGGGGTTCGGGGCGTCGTCGGGCCATGCGATCTCCCGGCCGAAAGCGGCGGTCGAGATGGGAAGCGGGAACGGTACCAGAGCGCCGCGACGAAGCACGAAACGGGGTCCTCCGGGTTCTGTCGAAGTAGTCTCGGGCGCGATGGACCCCGCCACCTCCGCCCCGAGCCCCCTGCGCCACGAGACGCCCGCCTCGTGGGTGGCCCAGGTCCTGGCCCGGCCACGGGTGTTCCTGAATGACCATGCGCATCTCGAGCGCAAGGCCGCCACCAACGCCCTCGAGCTGATCGGGCGCTGGCCGTTCCCCCTGGACGCCGAGGGCCCGGAGAGCCAGGCCGAGGCGGATCGCTGGAGTCGTCTGCTGGCCTCGATTGCCCGGGATGAGGTGCGCCACCTCGCCCAGGTCCTGCGCCTGCTGCACGCGCGGGGGGGGCACTTCGAGCGCAGCCACGCCAATCCCTACGCTGCGGCCTTGCGTGGTGTCGTCCGGCGCGGGGAAGGCCTGCGCGAGACGCTGGACCGCTTGCTCGTCAGCGCGCTGATCGAGGCGCGTTCCGGCGAGCGCTTCCGCCTCCTGGCAACCCATGCGGCCGACACGGAGCTCGCACGCTTCTACGCCAGCCTGGTGGCGTCCGAGGAGGGCCACTACCGCGCGTTCCTCGACCTGGCCCGCATGCTGCCGCGCGTCGGCAGCCAGACGGACGCGCGTTGGCAGGAACTGCTGGAGTTCGAGGCGCAGACGATCCGTCGGCTGGAGCCTACCTGCACGATGCATGGTGGCTGCGCGCACGCCTCATGACGGGCGCCGATCTCATCGTGGCCGGACTCGTGCTCGCCGCGGCCCTGATCCAGGGTGTCATCGGCTTCGGGTTCGGGCTGGTGGTCATGTCGGTGCTGCCGCGGTTCGTACCCCTGCAGTCCGCCGTGCCCTTCGTGGCCGTCTATGGCCTGGTCGTCGCGACCATCCTCTTCCAGCGCTACCGCGCGCATGCGCCGCTGCGTGAGATCTGGCCCATGGTGCTCGGCTCCCTGGCGGGCTTGCCCCTGGGGGTCCTGGCCCTGCGCAACCTGGATCCCGACCCCTGCATTCGTGCGCTGGGGGTGTTCATCATCCTCTTCGTGGCGCAGGCCGCCTGGCCCCGCCGGGTGGCCCCGCATGACCGGCCGCCCCTCGCCCGCGCATGGGCGCTGCCGGCGGGCTTCCTCGCGGGGATCATCGGCGGTGCGTTCGCCATGGGGGGGCCCCCGGTCATCGCCTACACGAGTGCCCGGCGCCTCAGCCCGGCGGGCTTCAAGGGCGTCCTGCAGGGCTTCTTCATGACCTACACGCTGGTCATGGTGGGGATGCTCTCCGCGTCCGGGCTCGTGACGCAGGCAACGCTCCTGCGGAACCTGCTCTTCGCTCCGGCCATCCCCCTCGGCATCTGGCTCGGTGCGCGCTACGGCGAGCGCCTGCATCCCACACTCTTTCGGCGCATCGTGCTTGCGGCGCTGCTGTTGCTGGGCGTGACCTACGCCGTCGGAGGTGCCTAGCGTGCCCGAGCTCCCCGAAGTCGAGACGACCGTCCGCCTGATCCGCCCGGCCCTGGTGGGGCGGACGATCCAGGGCGAGGAGGTGCGTTGGGCACGCACCCTCGGGGGGATGCGGCGGGCGGCGTTCCGCAAGGCGGTCGTTGGTGCGCGCATCAGCGCGGTGCGCCGTCGAGCCAAGCACATCCTGCTGGATCTCGAGCGCGACGGCGTAGATGCCGGGGCCCTCGCCGTGCACTTGCGCATGACAGGCCGGCTCTACGTGGACCCGAGCCGCGAGCCCCTCGATCCCTACGTGCGTGTCGCACTGGCTCTCGACCGTGGCCGGACGCTATCGTTCCTGGACGTGCGCAAGTTCGGGCGGTTCGTCTACACGCCGGATCCCGAGGGCTTCCTCGCGCATCTCGGCCCGGAACCGCTGGGCACCGAGTTCACCGCCCAGGTCCTGTGGGAGTCCCTGCGCGCCCGCCGCCGCATGATCAAGCCCCTGCTGCTGGATCAGACCTTCCTGGCCGGGCTGGGCAACATCTACGTGGATGAGTCACTGCACCGGGTCCGCGTCCACCCGCAGCGGCGCGCGGAGACGCTGACGCGTGCGCAGGTGACGGCGCTCCATGCAGCCATCCAGGAGGTCCTGTTGGCAGCCATCGAGCGCCAGGGGTCCAGCTTCGACAAGTTCTACCGGACGCCCGAAGGACAACCGGGCAGCTACCAGCACGAGTTCCGGGTCTATGGCAAGGCCGGGCAGCCCTGTCCGGTTTGTGGGGCACCGATCCGGCGCTTCGTCGTGGGCCAGCGTGGCACGCACGCTTGCCTGCGCTGCCAGCGGCCGCCGCGCGCGCGCTAGGTGGCCGGGGGTGCGTCGTCTACGTCGAGCCCCACCATGCGCATCAGGGCGATGGCGTTGCTGCGCTCGACGATGCCCTCGCGCAGCGTGTAGTCGAAGGCCATGGCGCCTTCCACGACCTGGTCTTCGAAGTGCACGTTGCGGATGCGCCCCTCGGACCCACGGGCCATGTCGGCCAAGGCCAGATCGTGGGTGGAAACGAGACCGAGGGAGCCGCGCTCGACCAGCTGGCGCACGACGGCCGAGGCACCGAGGACGCGGTCCTGGCTGTTCGTCCCGTGCAGGATCTCATCGAGCAGGAAGAGCACGGGGACGTCGCCTTCCGTGAGGTCCACCACCTGCTTGAGGCGCGCGATCTCTGCGTAGAAGCGGGAGGCGCCTTCCTGCAGGGAGTCGTGGATGCGGATCGAGGCCGCCAGGGCCAACGGTGAGAGTCGCAGCATCGTGGCCTGCACGGGCGCGCCGGCAAAGGCGAGCACCGTGTTGACGCCCACGGTGCGCATCAGGGTGCTCTTGCCCGACATGTTCGAGCCGCTGATGAGATAGGCCTGGGGCGTTTCGTCGGCACGGGCGAGATGCACGTCGTTCGGAACGGCCGAGGTGCGCGGCAGGAGGGGGTGCGCCAGTCCCGTCCCCTCGAACACCGTGGCGCCGTCGGTGACGATCTCGGGGAACGGATCCTCCGGATGATCGCCCGCGTGGGCCGCCAGGCTCGAGAGCGCCTCGATCTCGGCGAGGACATCCAGCCAATCCGCGAGGGGGACGCCGTTCTCCGCGCGCC
>JARGNS010000297.1:0-1880 GCA_029213105.1 Planctomycetota bacterium | reverse complement strand
AGCTGCGTTCCCAGGGAGAGCAGGAAGCTGAGGGGCAGGAACACCTGGTTGTGGCGTGCGTCCACCAGATCCATCAAGCGCGAGAGCGAGCGGATGCGCTGACTGGGCGGCACGCCCTCGATGGTCAGGCGACCGATGCGGCTCTGGAGATGTGGGCTCTCGAACTCGGTGCGTTCGAGATGCTCCAGCAGGCGTCCCACCAACGCGAGGTCCTGGGCCGGCCGGTTGGCGGCTTCCAGGACCTCCGTGACGGTCTCGCGGCGGCGTGTGGCCAGCGCGTACTGGACGACCATCGAGAGCAGCAGGGGCCAGCCGGGGGTGTCGTAGAAACCCCAGCCGATCAGGCTGACGGTCGTCGCGAGAGCGGCCACGGCGTGGAGCCACGGCTCGAGCACCCCAGCCAGCCGACGCGGGGCCGCGCCCCAGGCTTCGGCGGCGCCGCGCTCCATGGCGCGGGCCACGTCACCCTCCTCGACGGCCATGGTCTCGCGGAACGTGAGGCGTCCGGCGAGTTCGCGCACGGCGGGCTGGCGGGCCTGGATCACGTCGGCCGCCGCGGGCGCGAGGAGCCAGTCGGCGAGGCGCTGCTCACCGACGGCGGTGCGCGCCGTGCAGAGCAGTTCGAAGAGCGAGCCCTCGCCGGTGAGGTCCAGATCGGGCGCGTAGAGGTGCCCGTCGGGGACCAGGCCATCGCCCTGCCGGCCGGTGCCCGGCCAGGTGCCGTCGAGGCGACGCACACCGGCTTCGTGGAAGCGGATCGCACGCTCGGCGCGCAGGCGGGTCTCGGTGGCCCGACCGTGCTTCAGCACCAGCCAGACGAACGCGACCAGCGGCAGCCAGACGAGGTGCACGGTCACATCACTGAAGAAGGCTGCGCCGAGGGCGGCAAGCAGGGCGAGGAAGGCCACCAGCCGCAGATCGGCGATGCGATCGGCTGCGCGCTCGGCCTCGGCCGCCTGCTGGCGGTGCCTTGCGAGGTGCTCTTCGTAGATCGTGCGGGGGTCGGCGGACGGCATCCGCCAGAGACTACCGTGGGTCCGGCACGTCGATATGAGCCGCCTGGGCGGGAACCAGATCCATGTAGCGGCGCGTGTGGCGCAGGCGGAACGGCTTGCCGGCCCAGAGTTGCTTGAAGTCCCGGGCGAAGCGCGCATGGGACACCCGCGCCGTCTGGCAGAGTCGACCGTTGATGACGATCCGGACCGGCCTGTCGAGGTTCACGATGCGGTCGTCGAGGAGCACGCTCAAGGTGCGGACGCCCACGCTGGTGATGCGGATGGTGTTGGGGTCCGTGGGCGTGTCGACGCGCGTGACCTTCAGCGTCGCCTTGGCGGCGCCGGGATCGCGCGCTTCCACCTGGACCCACGGGCTGCGGGCATGCAGCGGGTGCGTCGCGTCCCAGCGGTAGGAGGTCGGGAGTCGACGACGCTGGTTCTGCATCCAGGCCAGCGCTTCCGCCGACGTACCCGTGGCGACGGCCTTGTGGCCGGCGCCGCGCAGCTGGGCCGCCAGGGCCTCGTCGTCCACGACGAACACGGGCAGCCACTCGAAGTTCGGCACGAGCGTACGTCGGCGCGCGTCCAGCGTCCCCCCGCGCAACACGAGGCCGGCGAGCCAGTAGGGGAACGTGGCTGCGAGGTCGAGGGCCGCCGTGCGGCCTTCGAGGATCACACGCTCGAAGTCCACGTGGTAGCGCTGCCAGAACGCCTGGAACGGGACCACGACCCGCTGGATGTGCAGGCTGCCATCCGGTTGCACGAACTCTGCGGCCGGAGCCTCCGGGGCCAGGATCAACCAGGACTCGTGCAGCTCCTTCGCCTGGCCGTACGGCCAGCGGCGCTTGAGGACCGATATGCCGGCCGGGTCCCGCGCGTGCAGGT
>JARGNS010000296.1 GCA_029213105.1 Planctomycetota bacterium | reverse complement strand
TCGATCCCTCCTACTTCAGGTACTTCGAGGACGTGGATCTCGGCTGGCGTGGGCGACTCATGGGCTGGCGCGCCGGCTACCTGCCCCAGGCGAGCGTCGAGCATGTCTTCCAGGGCACCAGCCGTCGGCACGGGCGCCACTTCGTGACCATCCAGTGCATGCGCAACCGCGTGCGGACGCTGCTCAAGAACGCCTCGTGGCGCATGATCGCCCGCTCGCTGCCGCGCAGCGCCAGCGACCTCCTCTGGCTGCTGCAACACGCCGGAGGTCGTGCACTGGCCGAGTGGACGCTGGCCGTCCGGGACGGCCTTGCCCAGCGAGGCGCGGTCGGCCGACGAGCCACGCTCGACCGGCGCGCGGTCGAGCGCTTCGTGACCTGGGTCCGGGCGCGCGACGCTGGGTCCTGCCCTAGTCCCCCGCGCTGGGAGTTCATTGATCGCGCCCTCCCCGGTGCCGTATCAAGGAACGCCCTGCGGCCGGAGATCACCATGAGCGACCACGACTTCAAGAGCCCCAGCGTCGAGATGTTCCTCGGCCGCCTCAGCAGTGACGCACCCACGCCCGGCGGCGGCACGGCCGCCGCCGTCACCGGCGCCATGGGTGCCTCCCTCGTCGCGATGCTGGCCAACCTGACCGTCGGCCGGAAGAAGTACGAAGCCAACGAAGAGCTCATGCAGGCCGTGGCCGACCAGGCCGCCGACGAGCGTGCGCGCCTGCTCGAGCTCGCGGCCGACGACGCCGCGGCCTACGACGCGGTGGGTGCGGCGTTCAAGCTCGCCAAGGAGAGCGACGAGGAGAAGGCCCAACGCAGCGAGGCCATCCAAGAGGCCCTGAAGGGCGCCTGCGAGACCCCGCTCGCCATCATGGAGCGCTGCGTCGAGGTGATCGCCCTGGCCAAGACCGCGGTGCAGTACGGCAACAAGAATGCACTCTCCGATGGCGCGGCCGGCGCCGAGTTCGCGCGCTCGGCCCTGCGGGTCGCGTCGTACAACGTGAAGATCAACCTCGGCTCCATCAAGGATGCCGAGTACGCCAAGAACGCGCGCACGCGCATGGACGAGATGGACTACATGGGCGCAAACGCGGCCACGTGGATCGACTCACGCGTCAACGAGATCTGGTCTTCGTAGACCGCTGGACCGGGAGCCCTACGGCGTGAGCGAACCTCTCCTCGAGATCCGCGGCCTCCGCAAGCACTACGGTGCGGTGCGGGCCCTCGACGGGATCGACCTGCAGGTGCGCGCCGGCTCCGTCTACGGCTTCATCGGGCCGAACGGCGCAGGCAAGACGACCACGATCCGCATCCTCGCCGGACTGATCCGCCCCACGTCGGGCAGCGTGTTTCTCGGAGGGCGCGACCTACGGGCCGACCGCGTGCGCGCGGCCCAAGGCCTGCGCGCGCTGGTCGAGGTGCCGTCCTTCTACCCGGGCCTCAGCGGCCGCGAGAACCTCACGGTGTTTGCCAAGCTCGCCCGGGCCGAGGCGGGCGACGTGGATCGCCTGCTGGAAGCGGTCGGCCTGACCCACGCCGCCCAGCGCGCGGTGGGCGGCTACTCGCTCGGCATGCGCCAGCGCCTGGGCATCGCCCAGGCCCTGGTCGGCAAGCCCCGCCTCGTCGTCCTCGACGAGCCCATGAGCGGCCTCGACCCGTCGGCCATCCACCTGGTTCGCGAGCTGATCCTCGCGGAACGCCAGACGCGGGGCGTCACCTTCTTCCTCTCGAGCCATCTGCTGCACGATGTCGAGACGCTCTGCGACGAGGTCGGCATCATCCATCGGGGGGCGATCGTGGCCGAGGGCCGCATCGAGGAGCTCCTCGGGGATGCCATCTCCGGCTACCACGTGCGTACGGCGGACGACGCCAAGGCCCTCGAGGCGCTGACCGCGTCCATTCCCGCGGCCAGGCCTCGACTCCATCCGGACGGCGGCCTCGTCGTCGAGGGCGATGAAGCCCTCGCGCCGGCCCTGCATCGCGCCCTGCTCGAGGTGGGCATGCCGGCCATCGCCGTGACGCCGATGCGCGAGACGCTCGAGCGCTACTTCATCGAGAAGACCGACGGGGTGATGGGATGAAGGCCTCGCGCCTCGGCACCATCCTCTGGACGCTCGCGGCCGCCGTGCTCATCCACGGCATCGTCCGTCAGCTGGAACTCGGCGGCCTCTGGCAGGGGCTCGCGGACCTCGGCACCTCGCTCCTGCCGGAAGGCGCGCCCGCCACGGGCATCGCCGATGCCCTGCTGCTGGGCCTCCTGCTCGGCGGCCTGCCGCTGCTGGCCGGCTTGCGCAGCCGGCATGTCCCGGAGGCGGCCCTCGAGATCGCCGTCGGCATGGGCCTGACCGCCGGAGCCGCCGCACTCCTCTTCGCACCGCTGGACTGGGTGGTCACGACCACGGAGCGGCCCCTGCTCGTGTACGCCAATCTGCTCGGGGGCCTCGCCGGCGTCGCCCTGGCGACCGACGGCTGCGCGGGACGCCTGCGCACGTTGATCGGGGTCGAGTTGCTGAAGGTCTGGCGCGGGCGCCTGCTGCGGACCGGGCTCCTGGTGGCCATCGCCGCGACCGTGCTCGCCGGCCTCGCGCACGAACCCGGACCGGGTGAGTCGGGCTGGACCCGGGCCGCCCATGCGCTCGGCGTCGGCTTCTGGACCGCCGAGATCCTCGTTCTCGTGCTGGGCGCCACGATGGTGGCCGGCGAGATCAGCCAGAGCACGATGAAGATGATCCTGCCCCACGCGTACCGGCGCGCGGAGTGGGTCGCGGCGAAAGCGACCGTGCTCGTGCTCTGCGCGGGGCTGTTCGCACTCGTCGTATCCCTCACCGGCATCCTGCACACGACCGCGGATGCGGGGCTGGACGACGTCACGCGCGAGGCCGTCGCCGGTTTCGGCGCCGAGGAGGAGGTCGAGGTCTTCCAGACCGCCGCGGTCATGCGCGGCCGCATGATCGACATGGCGCTGGCCGCCACCGCCAGCCTGATCGCCAGCGCCCTCGTGGGCCTGCTGCTCTCGTGCCTGTTCCAGTCCCTGGTGCCGGCGCTCTCCGCCTCGTTCCTCGTCTTCGCGGCGCTCAAGACGGGCGACATCTTCCTCGGCTTCTCCAAGAAGACGCTCGACGCGGTCTACGCCCACTACCCGGACGAGCTCCGGCGCCTGACGGAGAACTTCGGCCGGGCGCTCAACGAGAGCTGGGACGACACGCTTCTGCCCATGGGACTCACCCTCGGCCTGCTTACGGGGGTCTTGTGCCTGCTGATCTCCCTGCGGGTCTTCGGGCGCCGCGACCTGCAGTAGCGCGTCGGGGGTGCCCGCGGCCGAGCAGGATCGGTAGACTCGCCGACGGAGGTCCGCCATGCGCATCGTCACGCTCGCCGCCATCGTGCTCCTGTGGGCCCCCGCGGCCCTTGCCGGCAGCGAGGTTCCGCCGAAGGGCGCCCCGTGGCAGCGGGACCTTGCCGAGGCCCAGCGCGAGGCACTGCGCCGGGACCTGCCGATCTTCCTCTACTTCACGAAGACCTACTGACCCCACTGCGTGAAGCTCGAGCAGCAGTTGCTGCCCCATGCGGACCTCGCGCCGCTGTACGACAAGGCCGTCTGGGTCTACGTCTACCAGACCTTCGATGGCACGCCCGAGGACATGCGGGCCGAGCACATCGCGATGCGCTTCGGCGTCACGAGCTGGCCGCAGCTGGTCCTGGCGGACCCGGTCGCCCTGAAGGCCCTGCGCCACGTGGGCCGCAGCGCGGCGGCCTTCCAAACCGCCTTCGCGGCGGTCGAACTCCCGACGCGCACGCAGCAGCAGAAGACCGTGGCCGCGAGCGCCCTGATGGCGGCCGACCGCAGAGCCGTCGAGTTGTTCGCGCTCAAGGACGGCAAGGCGACCGCGGCCATCGACCTCGCCACCCAGACGCTCTTCGGTGACGCCAAGGCTCGCAGCCACGACATCGTCGTACGTACCCGCGCGGCGCAGATCCTGGCCGCACGCAAGCCGGCCCTGCTCGTGGAGCATGCCGCGGTCCTCCTGAAGACGCCGAGTGACCCCTTCCGCTACCTGATCTGCCAGGCGCTGGGCAAGGCGGGAGCCACGGCCGCCGCCCCCCACCTCGAGGCCCTCGTCCGCGACCCGCAGCCGAGCCTCAATCCGAACGTCGTACGGATCCGCGCCGTCCAGGCCTTGGCGACGTGCGGCCGCGTCGAGAGCATCGCGGTCGTCGCGCCCTACGCGACCAGCGGGGTCTACTTCAACGGCCTCACGGGCGTCGCCATCGATACGCTCGCCCGGCTCGCCGCGCGCCTGCCCGAGACGCAGGCCCGGGTCGCCCAGTTGCTCCGGGCGGGCTACCCCGTACCGCCGTCGGAGCCACGTGAGTCGAAGATGGGCATGCGCAAGCATCGCGCGGCGACCGCCCTCGCGCGCCGCATCCACAAGGCCACGGGGGACCCGCGTTCCTTCCCCGCCTCGTACGACGAGGCCGCACGCACGCGGCTCATGCAGACACCGGAGGAGCTGAAGTGAACCCCACCGAGTTCGTCGAGTTGTTCGGACGCCTCAAGGCATCGGCCATCCTGCGCACGAGTGACGCCGCGGCAGCGGCCCCCGCGATGGAGGCGGCCGTGCGCGGCGGCTTCCGGATCGTCGAGTTCACGCTCACGAGTCCCGCCGTCCCTGCGCGTATCGCCGAGTGCAGCGCCCGCGAGGAGTTGGTCGTGGGCGCGGGCACGGGGCTCACGGTGGAGGATGCGCGCCGCGCCGTCGAGGCGGGCGCGCGGTTCCTCGTCTCGCCGATCGTGGACGAGGTCGTGATCGCGGAGGCCGGGCGCCTCGGCGTCGCGATGATGCCCGGCGTCCACACACCGACGGAGATGCTGCGAGCCCACCGCGCCGGTGCGCCGCTGCAGAAGCTCTTCCCGGCCCCCGGACTGGGCCCCGCGTTCGTCGCCGCGTGCCTCGGCCCCTTGCCCTTCCTGAACATCGTGCCGACCAACGGCTGTGACGCGGACAATGCACGCGCCTGGCTGGACGCGGGCAGTCACGCCCTCGGCTTCGTCGCCCCCCTCTTCGACGCGGGTGAGGTCCTGCGCGGCGAGGTCGACAAGATCGAGGCTAGGGCGCGCGCCTTGCTGCAGGCTGTCGCGGCAGGGTAGGCAGGGCCGGCGCGCAGAGATGG
>JARGNS010000295.1 GCA_029213105.1 Planctomycetota bacterium | reverse complement strand
GGGCCCTTCGCCGGTGCATCCGCCCCAAGCAGAGCGTGCGACCGGTCGTCGCCGCCGTCGCCGGAGGAGGCGGAGGCTAGGTAGAGACCGCCCCCGATGAGGCAGCCGGCGAGCAGGAGGGTGAGCCAGGCGGCCGTGGACTTCGTCAGCATCATGAGGACTCCAGCGGTGGTGGCCGCCGTGCCTGCACCCGCCGCGGCGGGAAGCAGATCCCGCGCATCGACCAAGGGAAGCAAGCCGGCGATCCAGGCCTTGCGGTCCCCGCCCTCCTCCGCGTCCAGGCGCGCCTTGAGGCGCCCGACCGCTCGGGAGAGACGGGAGTGGACCGTGCCGACCGCCGTGTCCGTGCGCTGCGCAATCTCGGAGGGACGGAGCCCCTCGTAGAAGCGCAGCACGAGGACGGTCTTGAAGGGCTCCTCGAGGTCGAGGATGTGGCCTACCAGCCGGCGGTGCTGCTCGGCTTCGGCCACCAACACCGCAGGGCTCTTGACGAGCGCCTCGGCCTGCCGGGCGCGTTCGCCCGAGGCCGACTCGTGGTGTGCCCGTCGCCCCGCACCCCGGCGTGCATTGCTCGCCAGGTTCTTCAACACCCGGCGTAGCCAGGGCTTCGGATCGCGCGCCGGGTCCGGCGGCGACTTCAGCGCCCGCAGCCAGGCCTCCTGCGCCAGATCCTCGGCCGCCTGCTCGTCGCGCAGCAGGCGGCGCGCCACGGCGCTCACCCAGGCACGGTGCTGGAGCAGGTTGTCGAGCGGCGGAAGGGGGCGATCGTGCTCGGTCATCACCCCCCATACACCGCCCGCGGGATCTGCTTCCCGCGCGATCACGATTCGTCCGGCTGGAATCACTCCCCCGGAAGCCGGATCCCGGCGGACCCGCCTCCGGAGGCTACTTCTTCTTCTTCGGGAGCGTCTCGAGCTCCAGGGTCGCGAAGCCCGTCTGGGCCCCCCAGGTGGAGATCCCGATGCGCGTGTTCTTCGGGATGGCGATCAGCGAGACGCTGTCGAAGAGCGTCGCGCCCCCCAGCGTCACCGTCAGGTGGCCGTCGTGGTACGTGAAGACGAACTCCTTGAGCCCATCCTTGTCGTTGGTGACCGGCTGCGGGGCGACCTGGTAGTAGAGGTGGTCGTAGCGCTCGAGCTGCGCGCCGACCTTGTCGCGGCCCTTGGGATGCACGATCAGGTTCCAGCCCGAGAGGCCGTCCTTGCCCCCATCGCCCTGGATGGTCAGGACGAACTTCGGCGCGCCCTTGCCGCTGTCGATCTTGGCCGTGAGCCGCAGGTCCGTGATGTCCTTCGTGTACTTGGGCTTGATCCAGATCAGGTTGCTGGGCGAGTCCTTGGGGAAGCCCGGGCGCACCGTGTACTTGCGCCAGGCCACGCCCTTGTTCGTGGCGCGACCGGCGAGCAGCTTGTTCTCGACCTTCCAGGTGCCCACGGTCGGCGCCAGCTTCGAGGAGAAGCTCTTGCGCTTGAAGTTCATCTTCAGCGCCGACTTCCAGGCGAGCTTGCGCTTCGCCGCCTTGCGGGCGCCGCGGTCCGTGGCGCTCGCATCCGTCGGCGAGGCCTTCGCGTCGACCGTCATGCCCTTGATGGGCGCCCCGTTGGGGCGCGCCACGGCAAGGATGAAGCCGGCCTTGCCACGGCGGTTGCGGATCTTCACGAGCAGCTTGTTGCGCCCCTGCTCGAGGCGCACGGCCAGCTTCTGCGCGTCGGGCACCGGCGCGTACGGGCCCCGCCACGCGAGCAGCTGCGAGCCGGCTTCCTGCCCCCCCATGTAGTTCTCGATGAGGCGGTCGTTGAGCCATACCGTGACGTCGTCGTCCGCGCGCATGTGGATGAACGCGTCCTGGGCCTCGGGCGCCGTCAGGAACGCCAGCGCGTACGTCGCGGTGTTCTCCTGGTAGGCGAAGTTGAAGTGGATCCAGCCGGTGCTGTCGCGGGCGACGATGCCGCGGGTGGGCTGGGGGTCGCGCCAGCGCGCCACGTTGGCCTCGCCCGGGTACTCCTTCGTGTAGTCGATCTCGTACTCGGGCGGGAACACCCCCGGGCCCGGGTTCACCCCCGGCTGCTTGAACGGCCCGACGACCTTCCACGTGTGGATGACGCCGAGTTCCTCGCGACTGATGCGCTCGGCCTCCTCGTGCTTGCCGCGGCCGAACGCCGCCATCATCTTGCCGGCGACCATGTCGCGCGGGATCGGCGAGCCATGGTGCTTGCGCAGCTCCGGCTCGCTGCGCTCGATGGCGTAGCCACCCTGGGCGAAGGCCTCGGCCTCCATCTTCACGGCATCGCGATCGTCCGGCAGCAAGGGCAGGCGGAAGCGCAGCAGGTCATCAAACGCCTTCGGCCCGAAGGCACGAATGAGGAAGTACGCCACGGCGCGCGCGACGTACGGCGCGCGGCCGTCCTTGAGCGGCGCCGCGCGGTACTCACGGAAGAACTGCCGGTACGGCTTCCAGTCGTGCAGACGGCCCTTCTTGCTGAACTTCTCGACGAAGTGCAGGAAGAAGCCGGCACTCGGGCCGTACTCGTGCATGCGCCAGTAGGCGACGTCCTTGTCGAGGTAGTCCTCCTGGAACGCACGCAGGTTGCGCTGGAAGCCGTGCAGGCTGTCCGACGTCTGGCCCAGGGCCTCGTAGGCGTAGGCCGCGCCGAAGTTCGCCAGCCCCTCGCGCCAGCCGCGGATGATCGGACTCGTGTCGTCGATGCAGTGCGTCAGCTCGTGGTAGAGCAGGCCGTTGTCGATGCGGCGGCCCTTCTGCGCGGGGTCGGCCTTGCCGATGTTGATGATCTTGCCGCCGCCGACGCCGCCACCGAAGTCCCACAGCTCCTTGAAGTAGACCGTCACGCGGTCGCCGCCGGGGTTGGGCTTGCGACCGAAGAGGTTGGTCAGGAAGACGTAGGCAAGGTCGAAGCGCAGCTTCGACATCGGCGGCAGGCTCTCCACCAGCGTCGTCGGGCCGATGAAGATGAACTTGTGCGAGGCCGTTGCGGTCGTGCGCGCCCACACCGGATGGTTCAGGGCGTCGTCGACGACCTTCTGCTGCTCGGGGGGCGTGTCCTGCAGCCACGCGGCCTCCAGCACCTTGCGGCGCTCGACGGCCATCCCCGCCACGTCCCCGTCGGCGCTGTTGAGCGCCAGGCCGCGGAAGGCCAGCGTCGCGGGCGCGTACATCTTCTTCTTCGCCCAGGCCTCGGCCTTCTCGTAGAGGGCCTTCGTGTAGCCGTTGGCCTTCACGGCGGCTTCGACGAGCGCCTTGTCCTCCGGCGTCTCGCTCTGGAGGATGCGCACCTTGAGGTCGGTGATGTCACGCTGCGTGCGCGTGGCAGCGTCGACGTCGCCGATGACCGCCGTCTCGGCGTCCTCGCTCAAGCGGCCGCCGATGGCCTCGAGGATGCGCAGGCAGGCGTGGTACTGCTTGCGCCGGAACGCACTGCTCGAGATGAGCCGTAGGTAGCGCTCCTGCTCGCCCTTGATCCGACTGCGAATGATGCCCTGCTCCACGATGCTGATCGGTCGCGGGGGCAGGTGGCCGAGCTTCAGGATGGCGTCGCGGAAGCGGTACTTGGGACCGTCCTCCGTCGAGCGACGGATGCCGAGCTCGAGGGCGCTCCAGGCGTCGGCCTCGCGGCCGCGCCCGGCCAGGTCGGCGGCCGCGGCGAGGATCGACTCGACCATCGGCCCTTCTTCGAGCGCGCCGAAGTCGGGCATCTCGAACTTGGCGACGCGCAGGAGGTTGCCGTAGCGCTGGCCCTCCGAGCGCGGCACGTAGGTGCGTTCCTCCTTCGGGTCGTGGAAGCCGAGGAAGAAGCCCATGGCCGCGCCGGCCTTCACGCGCACGGGCAGCGGCGAAGGCATCTCGTACGTGACGGTCTGGCCCTTCTTCCACGCCCCCACGGGCGGGTTGGGCGCGTGGTCGAGGTTGACCACGGGACGGCGGAAGGCCATCAGCTTGAGCTCGACGCGGTAGGGCCGGTCGATGTCCTCGAGCGCCCTGCACGTGAGCTTGAGCACGACCATCCCGGTGGCTGCGGCCTCCGAGGCGTCGAGCGTCGCGCTCACCTCGATCGGGACGTCGCGCTGGACCTCCTCGTCGTCTTCGTCGTCTTCGGCGAGGGCGGCAGGCATCGCCTGCAGGGCGAGCAGGAGGGCCAGCAGGATCCAGAGCAGACGGCGGGGCATGACCACCACGATAGCGCCGGGGCTCACCGCAGCCCGAGGGTCGACTTCATCTCGTGCCAGGATTCCGCCGCCAGGGCCGGGAGATCCGGATCGGAGGCGAGCACGGCGCCCAGGTGGCGCGTGCCGTCCGGCCCCTCCACCCCAACGATCACGCGCGCCACGCCCAGGCGATCGGCCAGGGCCAGCGCCCCGCGCCGGAAGCCGCCCGCGTGGGACTTGTCGACGCCGTAGACGAAGGCCATGAACGCCCCGAGGGACTCGCTCTTCACGTGCGCCGCCAGGCAGCGTCGCAGGAGCTCGAAGTCCTTCGGCCCCAGGAACGGGATCATGCCGTCCTGCTTGCGCTCGCCGGCGTGCAGGAAGGTGTAGGGGTCCATGCTGAACAGCCACGGCCGCGTCAGGGGCGCGGGCGGCAGGAGCGTATCGAGGGCCTCGCGCCAGGGACGCGCCTCGACACGCACGGACGAGCCCTGCCACGCCGTACGCAAGGCGGCGACGGCGTCGGGCTCGATCTCGCAGAGGACCCCGTCGAGGTGCTCGCGGCCGATCAGGCCGGCGAGCAACTCGGCCGTGTTCGGGTAGTGGCCCACGGTCGCCCCCGCGGCCGCGTAGGCGCGCACGAGCGGGTGCGGCGCGGCGGCCGCGCCCTCGGGCGGCATGCAGGCCACCTGCCCGAGCAGGTCGCGCAGGACGCGGTTGTGCTCGTGCACGTCCGTGCTGCGTGCGCTCTCGAAGGGCGCCATCG
Source organism: Planctomycetota bacterium (assembly GCA_029213105.1). Taxonomy (GTDB): domain Bacteria; phylum Planctomycetota; class PLA2; order PLA2; family JAEUHO01; genus JAHEIK01. The sequence goes on along the minus strand of JARGNS010000295.1, from coordinate 246 downwards.
CGTGCGTGCAGACGAGGCGCAGATCACCGCCGTCCCCGACGAGCTGGGTGGCGGCGGCACACTCGATCGCGTGCTGCAGGAGGTTGCCGTGGTTGACGCGAGCCATGCGGGGTCAGGCTTCGATCAGCGCGAGCACGGCGCCCAGCTCGGGATCGGTCTGCTCGCCCTGATTGGGAACGCGCGCGGCCACGGCGAGGTAGTGTCCCTGGTCCCCGGTCACACCGAGCAGGCGCTCGAGCGTGCCCG
>JARGNS010000294.1:3548-5198 GCA_029213105.1 Planctomycetota bacterium | reverse complement strand
CGTAGGGGCGGTCCAGTGCGGTGCATGGCACCGCACGTGTGTCCGCCCGCGAACCACCTTGCGCACGCCTCGTGCCCGTTTGCGGGCGCACACACGCTGGCCCTGCGGGCTGCGCTGGAGCGCCCCTACAGGGGGGGCACCCGCGACGCGAACGTCAGCGACCACGCGGCCTCCGCACGAGGCCCGGCTCGGCCGGGCAGCTCGCACCGGCAAGCCCGCCACGCCTTGCCGGCGGTCATGCGGTCCACGGCGGCGGCAGGTGCGCGGTGGGGCGATTGGTCCGTGCGGTGTGCGCGGCCCGGCGTTTCCAAGGGCGTGCGGACCCCGATCGCAGCCCTCGCCCTCCTCCTCGCCCTGGGCGCCTGCCGCGCATCCCTCGGCATGCGGCCCCCCACGGCGACGCGGAGCGCGCCGCAGCCGGACGCCGGCTCGACGCCAGCCCCCGAGAAGCCCCCGGCCGACGCTGCCCCCGAGACGACGCCCGCGCAGCCCTCCGAGGACGGGCTTGGCCGCGCCGCGCAGGGCAGCCCGGAGAGCACGCCCCCCACGGCCGACGCCGCAGCACAGGACGGCACCGCGGCCCCGCCCTTCGACGGCCTGGACGGCCTGGGCCTCGGCCCCGGCGGGTTTGTCGCACGTGGATCGCGACGCAGCTTCTACGCCGGGCGCGGCGGGCGCCTTTGGTACTACATGAACCTCTACTACTGGGTCTCCGAGACCGCCCCCCTGGACGACCTGTGGATCAAGGCCGAGGTCGTGGAGCAGTTCACCGACCTCAAGACCTGGCCAGACGGCAAGCCTGCCAAGGGCCCCGAGCCCAAGGTGACCCTCGAGTACTGGGAAGTCGGCCCCACCCGGCGCAGCACGCGCCTGGACAACCACCGCGACTACTTCCTGCTCGAGGACCAGTACACCGCCGGCGCGATCACCGTGGAGGTGACGCTCACCCTCGGCAAGCTCGAGGTGCAGGACAAGCGCGGGGACTGGGGCCGCTCCAAGCAGGGCTACGTACTCATCTCGCGCAACTACTCCGGCGGCGGTGGCCTCGGCCCGGAGCGAAGCCGGTTCGTTCCACTGCAGACCGAGGCCGTCACCGTCTGGCGCTACCGCGTGCCGTGGGACGTCCACCCGCAGCGCCTCACCCGCAGCAAGTGGCGCAGCCTGCGCCCCCCCAGCTGGGCCAAACCCGAGCGCCGCTTCCCGCCCCGGCCCGCCGACGCGGCCGGCCCCGTCCTCACCCCCCGGGCCGAGGACGGCGATCGCTAGCCAGACGGCGGAAAGCCCCCTCCCCCAAGCAAGAGCGAACCGCGGCGGCCCCATGGCGTCCAACAGGGAATGAAGCACGCGCGTCGAGTCGTACGTGGGTGGGGCCTCACCGTCACCGCCCTGGGATTCCTGCTCCTGCCCGCCGCCCCGGCCACGGCCTCCGGCATCGAGAGCTCGGGATTCACGATCGACTTCACGTCCCCCCACGAGGCCATCGGCCTGGCGCGCTGGTCGAAGCCCGACCGGGTCCAATGCCAGTCCGAGGGGCTGGGCTGGGACGGCCGCGCGGGCTCGAGCTACGGGGCGTCGATCGAGGTCACCAAGCCGGTGGTCCGCGGGCATCCCTGGTGGACGGCCACGAATGCCGGCATCCACGTCGAGTTG
>JARGNS010000294.1:1200-3538 GCA_029213105.1 Planctomycetota bacterium | reverse complement strand
GCAGGTCGCCAAGATCCATGGGCATGTCTACATGCGTCACAGCCCGGACCTCGCCAACTGGAGCGACTGGACCACGGTGCCGCGCTTCGATGCGCAGGGCGATCGCACGCGCCACATCCACGCCTTCAATCTCTCGCGGCCCGAGCCCGAGGCCGCGGCTTGGCACCGCCTCGTCCGTGCACGCACCGCCGGCCAACCGAAGCTCCGCCTGACCCGCTACGCCCAAGTCGCGGCGTGGGCCGCGAAGAACCGCCCCGGGTACCTCGCCCGCGTGAAGCCTTTCTTCGGGTACATGCAGTTCCGCTACGAGGGGTCCTTCCCGAGCCGCCACTACCTGCAGGCCATAAAGATCCGCGTGAGCCAGGTCATCCCCGGCCCGGTCTACCCCGGCCGCGCGGAGGGCGAAGACGGGCGCGCGGCACATGAGATGCCCTGGAGCCACCGCGCACCCGGCACGCTCCCCCCGGAGGCGACGCGCCACCGCGAAGGCCAGAGCCGTGCGGTCGTCGCCGCGGCCGTGCAGTCCGTCATCGATGCGGCCACGCCCGATGGCGAGACGTTCCAGCACGTCAGCGTGGTGGAGCGGACGGCCCTCGGAGGCAACCTGCAGGATCTCGACCTCGGCGGCGCCTTGCCCGCGGAGAACCCCTTCGGCACCCTGGGCACGCAGGCTTGGAACGATGTGCGCATGCGCAATCGTCGCTCCCGCCTCACGCCGGGGGGCCTGCCCACGCAGCCGCTGCCGAGCTACGTGAGCCCGGAGCGTGCGAGCTACGTGATGGACGGGGGCCGCCCCCCCGGCAAGGAGGACCCGGAGGCCACCTGGGCTCGCTTCCACGCTCGCCAGAAGAAGTCACTCGGCCTGGTGTGGGTCACCGAGCCGGGCATCGCCGCGGATGGCAGCCGGGCCATCGTGCACGTCAGCGTGGCACGTTCCGCGACCGTCGGCAGCGGACGTTGGGTCCTCCTGGACCACGCAGCGGGCGCCTGGCGCGTGCTGAAGACCGTCCCCACGGGCAAGCGCTAGGATCCCACCATGCGAAACGTCAGCCTGCACGTCTACGCGCTGCTCGCCACCCTCCTCGTTCTGGGGGCGCCGGGGCGAGCGGACGCGCAGATCCTCGGACTGACGGAGTTCGCCGTGGACCTCACGAATGCTCCCGACGCCCTCGCCAAGATCCGCTGGGAGGACACCGACCGGTTCGGCCTCTCGAAGAACGGCCTGGGACGCAGCAACACGCCGACCGGCGGGCGGGACATCACGCTGCAGACGACGCAACCGATCGCGCTCGGCACGTGGTGGCGGCCGACCGACAACGCCCGCATCCAGGCCACCGTCACGTGGGCTGGCGAGCATGCCGGCGCCATGCCCGGCAGCCTGTTCGTGAGCTACAGCTGCGATGCGGCGAGCTGGAGCGACTGGCAGCACGTGACCGAATCGCGCGCCAAGAAGACCAAGACCACGCGGATCCACAACACGACCTTGCAGGTGCCGCGTGCGACGCGCGAGTGGTACTGGCGGCAGCTCCGGCAGTACGCCAAGCAGGACGTGCCGTGGGACAGCGACGAGGAGGCGTTCGTCACCTGGTACCGCGAGCGCCATCCGCAGGCGTTCACGAAGACGCGCCCGTTCCTCGGGTACCTGCGGTTCCAGTACGAGACGGCAGTGCCCCATGGCACCTACATCACGGGCCTCGAGGTCGACGTCACCTGGGCCGTCTCGGGCATCTCGACCATCCCGAAGACCAAGGCGTCCGAGGCCCTTCAGAGGGAGCGCCAGGACGGCGCCTGGAGTTGGAAGGCGGACGGGAGTCACCTGGACCCGAAGGACTTCGACCGGCGCGCCGCGACGAAGGCGGTCTACGAGGCCGTGCTCCGTCGCATGCTCGCAGCCGAACGAGAACAGGACGCCAAGAAGGACCCCATGGAGCGGCTGCTCCTGCTGGCCGATACGGGCACGCCCCTCTCCGGCGTCGACCTCGAGTTCCTTGAGCGGCCCACCCGACGGGAGGGTGCGCAGGGTGCACGCAAGGCACCCATCGAACCCGAGGGCGTAGAGGAAGCACACCATGCCGCCTTCGGAGGCGTGCATCGCCTCCGGGCCTGGGTGCCTGCCGATCTCGACGTCGGACTTCCGATCACGCGGGTCGGCACGAGCTGGTTGACCACGTTCCTGAAGGAAGGCCGGCCGGACGGGTGGAGTGCACTCCGCAAGCGGTTCGGCAACAGCCGCGGCTGGTGCCAGTTGAGCTCGGCGGTGTTCGATGCCAAGCGAGCGCGTGCCTTGGTCACCGTGGGACGCCAGGTGGGGTTCCTGCACGGAGCAGGCGAGACCATC
>JARGNS010000294.1:0-1189 GCA_029213105.1 Planctomycetota bacterium | reverse complement strand
TGGCACGTCGTCTCCAGCGCCATCGCCTGGATCTCCTAGTCCCACGCTCCACGCCCAAAAAACGCGAAAACGGGCGACCTTGCGGTCGCCCGTCTGGGCGCTCGGGGCGAAGGCGCCGCGAGGAGTCAAAGCCGACGCGTGGTCACCCACGCGAGGCTGCTGACGACGATGCACCGTCGAGCAACCGTGCGGCCAGACTAGAAGGCGAAGTGGGCGAAGGCCTTGTTGGCCTCGGCCTGCTTGTGGGCGTTCTCGCGCTTGAGGATCGCGCCGCCTTCCTTGTTGTAGGCAGCCAGGAACTCGTCGGCGAGCGAGATGCGCATGGGACGACCCTTGCGGCCGCGGGCGGCCTCGAGCATCCAGCGGTAGGCGAGCGTGCGACGACGCTTGTTGTTCACCTCGACCGGCACCTGGTAGTTGGCACCGCCGACGCGCTTGCTGCGGACCTCGACCATCGGCTTGACGTTCTCGACGGCCTGACGGAAGACCTCGATCGGCTCGCGCTCGGAGATGCGCTCCCCGATGATCTTGAGGGCGTCGTAGAAGAGACGCTCCGCGGTGCTGCGCTTGCCATCGTGCATCAGGCAGCTGATGAACTTGGCGACGTCCAGGTCCTGGTAGACCGGGTCGGGCTTGAGGTGATGCTCGAAGCTGCGGTAGTACTTGCCGGCCATCGGTTACTTACCCTTCTTCTGACCGTACTTCGAGCGCTGCTGCTTGCGGCCCTCGACGCCCGCCGTGTCCAGCGTGCCGCGGATGATGTGGTAGCGGACACCCGGAAGGTCGCGGACGCGACCACCACGGATGAGCACGATGCTGTGCTCCTGAAGGTTGTGACCCTCACCGCCGATGTACGCCGTGACCTCGCGGTTGTTCGAGAGGCGCACGCGCGCGATCTTGCGAAGCGCAGAGTTCGGCTTCTTCGGCGTCTGCGTCTTGACGGACAGGCAGACACCCCGCTTCTGAGGGCAGTTCTCCAGAACGGGAGACTTGCTCTTGGGGCGGATCTTCTTGCGGCCCTTGCGGACCAGCTGGTTGATCGTGGGCATGTGGACTCTCTTGGGAGGGTGCCAAATCGGCGTGGGGCCCCGTTGCCAGGGCAGCCCGAAAGGGTACCCAGGACCAGGCACCCCGAAAGGGGATTCCAGGGCGTCCCGGCGGGGAGGATCCCCCCCACCGGGTGCCATCG
>JARGNS010000293.1:3888-5200 GCA_029213105.1 Planctomycetota bacterium | reverse complement strand
GCGCCGCCGCCTCGGCCGCCGCGTCGTGCTCCCGCTTGGCGGCCGCCCGCCACTTGCGCCGTGCGTTGCGCTTGCGGCGGCGCTGCTCCTTGATGTAGAGCCGCTCGACCTTCGTCCGCGCCCAGGGGGTCCGACGCAGGAAGGCGAGACTCGAGGAGATCGACGGGTCGACCCGGAAGCAGCGCAGGGAGATGTGCTCGGCCAGCCACGGCCAATCGTGGCGCTCCACGAGATCCTCGAGGATCGCCTTGAGCGTCATCCCGTGCAGCGGGTCCTTGGAGGCCTGCGGGTCCTGGTCGGGCTTGCTCGTCACATCTCTCCTTCGTGGGACCCAGCGTAGGGGAAGCCGATGCCTGCGGCCTACTCCCGACCGCGCCGTGCAGAAGTCGACGCGGACTCTGCCTCCGACGAGGCTGGACCGCCCTGGAGGACCCTGCCATGGAAGCGACCGTCGAGTTGCGCACCGAGTACATCCGCCTCGCCGCGCTGCTCAAGCTCGCCGATGTCGTGCAGTCCGGCGGCGAAGCCAAGATGCTGATCCAGGAGGGCTACGTGCAGGTCAACGACGCCACGGACACGCGCCGGGGGGCCAAGATCCGCCCCGGCGATGTCGTCGTCGTCGAAGGCGAGCCGCCCCTGCGCATCCAGGTGGTGCCCGCCGACGCGTAGCGCAACCCGTCGCGGCGAGGCGTGCGCCGCCGCGTCGCCGCCACCCAGCAGCGGTACACTGCCGCCCATGCCCCCGCGCCTGCTCCTCCCGCTCGCCTTGCTCGGGGCACTCGCCCTCGCGTGGTTCCTGCTGAGCAGCGGCGATGACGCCCCGCCGCCGAGTGAACTGACCACGGACGAGTTCGACGAGCACGGCGAGCACGCCCCCACGATGACGGCGAAGGGGCGCCCGGCGGGCACCAGCCGCCGCACGCCGCGCTCGGCCCCCGCACGACCGAGCGCGCTTGCGATCGGCGAGCCCCGGCCGGAGCGGGTGCAGGTCACGCTGCGCGGCCGGGTGCAGGGTCGGGACGGCCGGCCCGTCGCGGGAGCTCGGGTCCAGGTGTTCGGGCGCGATGGCCAGCCGATCGAGCTCGTGACCGCGAGCGACGGCACGTTCCAGTTCCGCGGCGTACCCGGGCGCTACCGCGTCCTCGTGGACGGTGGCCGGGACGGCGTCGCGTGGAGCAGCGAACTCGTCCTCGACGGCAACCCCGCGGCGCGACCTGCCACGCTCGCCCTCCAGGAGGTGGGCACCCTCAGCGTGACCGTCAGCACGCCGGCCGGTCCCGCCGCCGGGACGGTCGTCCAACTCACCGCCCCC
>JARGNS010000293.1:0-3878 GCA_029213105.1 Planctomycetota bacterium | reverse complement strand
CCCCCGACGCCGACGGCCTGCCCCCGCGCGAGGCGCGCACGGACGCCATGGGCCGCGTGCGCTTCGAGCAACTCGTCGCCTCGCTCTACGACGTCCAGGTCACGGACGAGGACGGCACGCGCCACACCAAGAGCCTCCCGCTGAAGGCCGGCGCGAACGAGTCACTGGAGCTGCTGCTCGTGGCCACGCGCCCCGTGGAGGGCATCGTGCGTCAGGGCGGGCCCGAGGGGCCAGGCGTCGCGCAAGCAGAGCTTCACGTGGTCGTACGCACGGCCCAGGACGAACACCGCGTCGAACGGACCTGGTCCACGGACTACGCAGGGGCCTTCCGCGTCGACATGCCCCGTGGCCGGATCGAGGCGCTCCACATTCGCGCCGAGGGTCACGCGGCGCGCTGGCTCCGGCGCTACGAACTCCCACGCGCCTTCCTCGCCGCCTATGCCTCCGCGGCCAAGGAGGCGGCCCGGCTCGAGCTCGTGCTTCCGCCCGGTGGCTTGCTGCACGGCATCGTGCGCGCCCCCGACGGCAAGCCCGTCGCGGACCTCGAACTGCTCCTGCGCTGGAGCGTCATGCCCCTGGGCGACGAGGACCTCGATATCGCACGTACGCGCACCGCGACGGACGGCTCCTACCGGTTCGAGCACTGCCCCGCGGCCGTGGTGCGGCTGCAGGTGGCATCCTCCCGGTTCGGCACCCTCGGTGAGCCCACCATCGCCATGGGCGCCGGCCAGGAGGTCGAACGCAACCTCGTCGTGCGCCCGGCCACCGTCCTGCAGGGCATCGTGAGCGGGACGCATGCCCCCGTCGTCGCCGGAGCGCGCGTGTGGATCAACGCGGGCGACGGGGTCCTGCACACCGCCGACGGGGTGGCGCTGGAGACCTTCACGGACGAGCGCGGCTGGTGGCGCATCAGCGGCGTTGCGCCCGTCCCACGCTACTTCGTACGGGCAAGCCACGGGGATCTCCGGTCGCCGGCCCTCGAGGTCGCCCCCCACCGGCCCGCCCCGCCCGTAATCAGCCTGCGCCTCGCCGGTGCCGGCTCGGTGCGTGGACGGATCCTCGAGACGGCCACGGACGAACCGCGCGCCGGCGTCCAGGTGCTCCTGACGCGCAACGATCCACGGGACGGCAGCGCGCAGGTGGTGCACAGCGATGCCGAGGGCCGCTACGAGGCCACCGGCCTCGTGGCCGGGGCGTGGACACTCTGGTGCTCGGTGCCCGGGCGCGTGCCCGTGCGACTGCCGGTCGAAGTCGACCTCCAGGAACCCACCCTGGTCGACGTCCCACTCGCGGAAGGCGAGGTCTTCGAAGGCCTCGTGCTGGATCCCGAGGGGGCCCCCATCGAAGGGGCCCAGGTCCACGTGACCTCGCGGGATCCCGCAACGAGCAGATTCCCGACGCGCCCCCCGGAGATCGCGGTGACCGACGCGTCGGGCCGCTTCCGGCTGGGCGGCTACGCGACGGGACGCTACGCCGTGACGGCGTGGATCCAGCGGACGACCAACCGCGCGCAGGTGGTCGTCGACCGTGGCCGCCGCGATCTACGTCTGACGCTCGAGAAGCCGCAGGCGAACCGCTAGCCGGCCGGCCGCCCATGCGGCCCCGCCTCGCAAGCCCACGTAGACTGGCCCCATGAAGGAAGGCTACTTCGCGGATGTCGCCCGCTGCTTCCGGGGCCCCTCGGCCTGGGTCAGCTGGGTGGTTGTCGTCTACGGCTTCGCGGCAGGGTTCCTGATCGTCTACCTCGCGATCGGGCTGTTCGACGCGGAGACCACGCGCGACCAGATCCTGTACGCCACGGGGCTGATCCTGAGCGCGGTCGTCATGATGACGACGAAGCTCTACTTCTTCATGCAGATGAGCCGCCGGTGGCTGGCCGAGCGCCTGGATGAAGACGACCGCGCCGGCGAGACCTAGCCCCCCCGCGCGGGTGCGCGGCGCTACTTGCTCTCGGTCTGCACCTCGATGTCCAGGACCTCGGGCTCGAACTCGAGTTCGTCGTACATCCGCACGAAGCGCTTCGCCTCCTCGGCGTCCACGCTCCGCAGCGCCTGCACCCAGCTCGGCGGGATGGGCTGATAGCGCAGCCACGCCACGATCAGGAGATTCTCGCTGCCCTCCTCGCAGGGCACGTCGAAGCGCACGGTGTCGCCACCGGCCCGGAAGTCGGCATCCGCATCGGTCCCGACGGGTGCGGTCTCCTTGGCGTGCGGCCCATCCTTGCGCCAGCCCATGGGCAGCAGGCGCGAGTCCTTGCCCATGCGATCCATGGCATGCAGCAGCGTGGTCGGACGACCCTCGCCATCGAGCGGCACGGCCTCGTAGACGACGACGTCGGACTCCTTCTTGACCTCCGTGATGTGCGGGATGGCACGCTCATCCTCGACGCCGACGAGCGCACCCCGCTCGTCGAAGCCACCGGTCTCGAACAAGACCGTCCGCCCAGTGCGCACCTGCACGTGCAACCAGACGCGTCGACTCGGGTAGCCGGTCGGGAGCTTGTGGCCGCTCTTGTTGCGCACGTCGATGGTGAACTTCATGCGGCCATCCGCATGGGTGAACGGCGAGATGGTGAGGTCGGCCGACTTCTCCTTGAGGAACCGGCGCGTCGCAAACTCCATGCGCTCGAGAGCGCGTTCGGACGCGGTCACGCCAAGCTCCTTGCGGTTCTCCCGCAGCAGGCGCAGCATGAACGAGTTGCCGCCGACGAATGCGTGGCCGCGCACGTCCGGACGCTTGTCCATGTAGAAGTCGCGCCCTGGGGGATTGCGCGCGATGCGCATCGTGCCCAGGTCCGCCATGTGGCACTCCTGGCACGTGCGCGACATCTTCGTCGGGCCGCCCTCGCCCTCCGTGGACCACAGGCTGTTGCGCCACTCGAGGTACGGCGCCTGCTCGACAAACCCGCCGTGTCCTTCGTGGGGCTTCGTCGTCAGCGTGTGGCAGCTTCCGCACAGCGCCGCGCTGCGGATGTGCGATCCCTTCGTCGGTGTGAACGCGCTGTGGGAGCGCATGGGCATGGCGACCGGATCGGCGTAGGGGCCGTAGATCACACGCCCGGGCCGGATGTCGAGCTGGCCGTCGAAACGCTCCGCCGTGCCGAGGCCCTCGGCCTGGACCTGATGGCACACCGTGCACGACACGCCGTCGACGGCCAGGGGATCGGAAGCGCCGTCGGCGATGGACGGCACGGGCTCCCCGGCGATGCGTGCGGTGTGATGTGCCATGGGGCCGTGGCAGCGCAGGCACAGGGCCTCGATCTCGGCCTTCTTCTCCGGCGCGGCCAGCCCCTCGCTGGCCACCTGCGCCCGCCAGTACGGATCGCGGTACGCGTTGGCCATCATCGTTGCCTGCCACAGTCCGTAGGGCGAGACGTCATCGCCCGTGTCCGAGCGCAATGCCGTCGCTTCGGGCGCGGCGCTATGGCACAGCGCGCATCCATCGGCCGTGGCGTACAGCACGTTCGACGCGGTGGGCTGGAAGCGGCCACGCCCCCACGTCGGACCGTCGGGCAACCCCTTGGGCTCGTCCTCGGCCAGGGCCAGACCGAAGCCGGTCCCCAGGACGACAAGCAGAGCGAGGAGGGCGCGGCGCGTGGCGCCGAGACGTCGTTGCGTGGTCATGGCGTGAGTCTACGACGCGTCCCGCAACGAGAGGGGTTTCGCCCGCGTCCCTCGGCGAGCCGCGCGAGGCTCGCCGAGACGGCGCGGCGCACATGGCGATTGCTCTCGATGTCCCTCGAGGCCCGCAAGGCATCTCGCGCGGCCATGTGCCCCTGCGCAACCATCCCCAGCTCCCGCGCCGCTCGCGAGCGCAGCCACCAGCGCGGATGATCGCGCAGTATGCCGCTCCAATGCGCCACCGGGTCGCCCTGGGGT
>JARGNS010000292.1:4425-5206 GCA_029213105.1 Planctomycetota bacterium | reverse complement strand
ATGCTCGAAGCGGGTGAGGACGGCCCCATGGGCGAGGCCGGCCCGATGATCATGAAGGTCCTCGAGCAGCTCAAGGGCCTCAAGGGCCAGATCGCCGTCGCCGTCCTGGATGTCGACCTCGAGGGCGAGCAGCCCATGGTGGCGGCGAGCATGGACTTCGGTCCGAACGTCGCGGACTTCATCACCTTCGTGCAGACGATGCGCGCCGAGCTGGATCCGGAAGGCGAGGCCGTCCGCGAGTACGAGAAGGACGGGCGGATCTGGTGGCAGATCAAGGACGGCCCGCCCTTCACCGCCACGACGGTGGACACGGCCTTCGTGGTCGCGACGGACGAAACGGTACTCGAGGGGATCATCGCCGGCGTCGGCCCCGAGAATCTCGCCGCGAGCGCGCACTTCCAGGATGTCCGTACCAAGTCCGGCGGTGACGACCTCGCGCTCTTCGCGTTCGCCAACGTGCCTGCCATCGTGCAGCTGTTCGCGTCCGAGATGGACGACGAGTCGACGCGCATCGCCAACCACCTCGGCCTCGATACGGTCAAGGGTGTCGCCTACGGGATGGCCTTCTCGGGTGACGGCTTCATGGACAGCCTCATCATCCACACCCCGGGCGCCGACCACGGCATCGTCCCGCTGATGTCGATGCCGAAGTTCGAGTCGCGGGCGCTGCCCTTCGCGCCGGCGAACGCCTTCTACTTCGAAGAGGGCTCGTACGACATGGCCGCGCTTCTCCCGCGCGTGCGCGCGCGGGTGGCCGGGATCGAAGAGGACGCCGCCAAGG
>JARGNS010000292.1:2698-4415 GCA_029213105.1 Planctomycetota bacterium | reverse complement strand
ATCAACGAGTCGGTTGGCGTGAACATCGAGACCGAGTTGCTCGCCGGCCTGGCCGGGCCGATGGGCGCGTACGGCGCCATGCCCGAGACGGGGGGGCTCTATCCCGAGTTCGCGATGATGATGCAGGTCAAGGACGCGGCATCCTTCGAGGGCATCATGCAGCGCACGGCCACCGGCATTGCCGGGATGGTCAGCGAAGAGGGTGACGTCGTCGCCTCCACGCGGACGCTCGACTACCGCGGCCACAAGCTCCACATGCTCGAGCTCCAGGCGGCGCGCGGGGACGACCCGATCCCCTTCACGCCCACGTGGACGATGATCGACGACTGGTGCGTGCTCACCCTCGTGCCCCACGCCATGAAGGAAATCGTCCTGCGGCGTGAAGCCGGCACCGGCGATGGGTTGGCGGCGCAGGAGGACTTCCAGGCCTTGCGCCGGGTCATGCCGGCCGATGCGGGGGCCATGGGCTACCTGGATCTGCAGGGCATCATGAGCCTGATCTACGACACCGCGGTGCCGACACTGCAGACGATCGCCAAGCCGAACGTCCTGGGCCGCGAGGTCCCGTTCCCGATGGACTGGGCGCAGCTGCCGGCGGCCCGTACGGCGCGGCCGTACTTCCGGAGCATGGGGATCTTCAGCAGCTGGACGAAGGACGGCATGGCCGTGCGCATGCACGGGCCGTTGCCCGTCGGCGGATTGATGATCATGGCCGGGGCCACCGCGGCGGTGTTCCTGGTCTCCGGGGAGAGCTCCCACGCGCGGGCCATGCCCCCGGGCATGAGGGAGGACATCCGCCCGGTTCCCGTCAAGCCCCGCCGCTCCTCGGAGGCGCGACTGGCGCACCTGCAGGGCGAGCAGATCGCGAGCTACGTGCGCGTGTTCGTCCTGACCCGTCAGCGTCTGCCCAAGGATCTGGATGAGCTCGTCAGCAGCGAAGTGATGGCGAGCCTTCCGACCGACCCTTGGGGGAACGACTACGTGCTCGGCGTGATCGACGCCAAGGCGAAGAAGTTCGTCGTCAACTCGTCCGGTCCCGACGGCCTGTTCGGCACGGAAGACGACGTCACGTCCGGTGAGTAGCGCGGGACAGGCGGACTTCCGCAGCGACACGGTCGCGGCGCTCTACGGCAAGCCCGCGGCGCTCTTCGTGCCGACCGGATCCCAGGGCAACCAGATCGCGGCGTACGTCCACACGCGTCGTGGCGAGGAAGTCGCCGTCGGCGACAACAGCCACATGTACGACTGGGAGATGGCCGGCCTGGCCGCCAACGCCGGTGTGCAGGCACGCCCCCTGCCCGCCACGAAGGGTGTGATCGACCTGGATGCCGTGCAGGACACCCTGCGCGACGCGGGTGGTCATCGCCCGGCCTGTCGCCTGCTCCTCACGGAGAACACGCACAACTTCCATGGGGGAGCGGTCGTCCCCCTGGCCCACCTGCAGGCGCTCAAGGCCATCGCCGAGGCCAAGGGCGCGCGCGTGCATCTGGACGGCGCGCGCCTCTGGAACGCGGCGGTGTCCTCGGGGGTGTCGCTCGCGGCGTGGGCGGCCACGGCCGACTCCGTCATGTCCTGCCTCAGCAAGGGGCTCGGCGCGCCGATCGGCAGCATGCTGGTTGGCGAGGCCGACTTCATCGCCCGGGCGCGGGACGTCCGCAAGATGCTCGGCGGCGGCATGCGTCAGGTGGGGGTGTTGACGGCTGCGGCGCGGATCGCG
>JARGNS010000292.1:0-2688 GCA_029213105.1 Planctomycetota bacterium | reverse complement strand
GGTGGGGGTGCTGGCCGCGCCTGGCCTGATTGCCGTGCGCGCTCAGCGCGCACGGCTCGCGGAGGACCATGCCCGCGCCACCGCGCTGGCCGAGGGTTTCCTGCAGGGGCAGGGCATCGAGCTGCCGTACGGCATGCCCGAGACGAACATCGTCTTCGTGCGCACGGTCGGACGCGATGCGGCGGCGATCCAGGCCTCGCTCGAGAAGGCGGACGTGCTGGCCTTCGCGACCGGCAAGGACGTGCTGCGTTTCGTCACCCACTACGATGTGGACGACGCGGGCGTGGAGCGGGCGATCGAAGCGTTCCTGGCGGCGCTCTAGCGGCCCCAGGCTCCCCCGCGCGCGTGGCGCACGTCCGTGTCGACGACGTGGCCGCCCCTTGAAGGCGCGTGCGCGGGGCGGATCCGGCGAACGTCGGGCCCGCCGGCGAGCGGCCGCCTGACCTCGAGGCCCTCGGCGCGCACGTTCGTGCTCCGCCGCGACAGTAGCGCGGGGAAGATCCGTGCCGTAGGCGTAGTCTGGGGGATGTGGCCCGCACCGTCGTCCGCATCATCACGCGCCTGAACCGCGGGGGACCCCTGCGTCAACTCTGCGCGTTGGTACCCGAACTCCAGAAGCTTGGATGGGAGGGCCCGGTCGTCACGGGCCGCGTGGCCCGGCACGAGCCCGACGGCGCCGCCGATCTGGAGGCTGCGGGCGCACGGGTCATCCGCGTGCGTGCCTTGGGCCGCGGCCTGGATCCGTCTGCCGACCCTCGCGCCATGAAGGCGATCGCGGCGATCGTCCGGCGCTTCCGGCCGGACATCGTCCACACGCACACCGCGAAGGCGGGCGCCTTCGGGCGCGCGGCGGCCCACCTGGTGGGCACGCCGGCCGTGCACACCTTCCATGGGCATCACTTCGATGCGTCCCTGATGCGGGCCTTCGCGGCGCGTCAGGCGGAGCGTTTCCTTGGTCGCTACACCGCAGCCGCCATTGCCCTGACGCCCCGCCAACGCCGGGACATCGTGGAGGTGCACAGGATCCTCCCTGCGGCCAAGGTGCATGTCGTAGGCCCGGGCCTGGACATCGGGGCGTTCCGTGCGCGAGCCGAGGCCGGCACCCACGGTCTCCCGTCCTTCGAGGGGCCGCGCTTCCTGTGGACCGGTCGCTTCGTGCCGGTGAAGGCGCCGCACCTGCTCGTCGAGGCCGTGGCGGCGTCGCGGGTGCCGTTCCACCTGACGATGCTCGGCCGTGGTCCCCTGCGCGACGGCGTGCGGGCACGCATCGCCAAGCTCGGCCTGGCGGGGCGCATCGCCTGTCCGGGGGACGCGGTCGACGTGGCGCCCTGGGTCGCCGCAGCCGACGGCCTGGTGCTCTGCTCACGCAGCGAGGGGGCGCCCCTCTCCCTGATCGAGGCCATGGCGCTCGGGACCCCCGTGGTCGCGACGACCGTGGGCGGCGTGCCCGACATCGTGGCGCACGAGGGCGAGGGCTTGTGGGTGGCTCCCGGGGACGTGCAGGGCCTCGCCCGCGCCCTGGACCGACTGGCCGGGGATCCCGTACTGGGCCGGGCGATGGGCATGCGGGGCTACGAGGGCGCGGAGGTGCGCTTCGGGGGCGCGCGTCTGGCGCGTGAGACGGCCGCGGTCTACGAGGGCGTGATCGGGCGTCTTTGAACACGGCCCGGAGCCAGCGGTAGGATTCCCGGCATGGAGAAACCGGTCCACCCCCTGAAGGATCCGACCCTCAAGGCCCCGGACGCGCCGCGCGAGCGGCTCGCCCCGTGGCTCAAGAAGCGGCTGCCGAAGCAGGACACCGTCCAGCAGGTGCGCGGCCTCATCGAGGGTCTGGACCTGAACACCGTCTGTGCGAGCGCTCGCTGCCCGAACCGGAACGAGTGTTGGGCTCGCAAGGCGGCGACGTTCATGATCATGGGCGACATCTGCACGCGCACCTGCCGTTTCTGCACCGTGCCCAAGGGCAAGCCGCTGCACCTCGACGCGGCCGAGCCCGAGCACGTCGCCCAGGCCGCCGAGCAACTGGAGCTGCGCCACGTCGTGGTCACCAGCGTGGACCGGGATGATCTTCCGGACCAGGGCGCGGGCCACTTCGCCGACACGATCCGGGCCATCCGGGCGCGCCTGCCCGAGGCCGTGATCGAGGTGCTGACGCCCGACTTCCGCGGTGAATCCGCCATGGTGGACATCGTCGCCGACGCCGAACCGGACATCTTCAACCACAACCTCGAGACGGTGCCGCGGCTCTACAAGCGTGTCCGTCCCGGTGCCGGCTACGAGCGCAGCCTCGCCCTGCTCGCGCGCATCAAGGAACGCCATCCGCAGCAGTTCACGAAGTCGGGCCTCATGCTTGGCCTCGGCGAAGGCGAAGAGGAACTCACCCAGGTCTTGCAGGACCTGCGGACGGCCGGCGTGGACATCCTGACCTTGGGGCAGTACCTGCGCCCGACCCTGGCCCAGTTGCCCGTGGAGCGCTTCATTCCGCCGGAGGAGTTCGACGCGTGGGAGGAGCGCGGTCGCGCGATGGGCTTCCGTGCCGTCGCCGCGGGACCCTTCGTGCGGTCCTCCTACAACGCCGACGAGGTCTACAAGGCCCTCGGGACGCGGTCCGGAGCTGGTAGCCGATGAATTCCTCCGGTGTCGTGGCCCTGCTCACCGACTTCGGCCCCGGGAGTGTCTACGTCGGGC
>JARGNS010000291.1:4686-5243 GCA_029213105.1 Planctomycetota bacterium | reverse complement strand
CTGAGCTACTCCGCCACGGAAGCCACTAGCAGGGCCAAACGGTAGAGCCAGCCCCCCAGACGGTCAAGCCGGGCCCAGGGGGCCGCTCGTGCGCCCACGCAGCCTACGACTGCGGCGCCTTCGTGGCCTTTGGAGCCGCCTTCGGCGTGGTCCCGTGCTTGCGGCGCGCCCGCGTCTTCTGCGGCACCTTCAGCACCAGGTCGCCCAGGCCCAGGTCGTGGTCCTTGAAGCCCAGCGACGGGTCGGCATCCATCGTCATCGTCAGGATGCGGACCTCGTCCTTGCCCCGGCGCATGCGGTACTTCGTGATCGTGCCCAGCCCCTTCGTCACATGGAAGGCTCCCACGATGAAGAGGATGCGGTGGTCCGGATGGTCGGCCTTGAAGTCGACCATCGCCTCAGCCATCGAGTCGTCCCAGAGGGACTGCGAGCGGAAGAACGACGTGCCGCGCGCCTCACCCATCAGCCGCATGAACTTGGCGCTGTACTCGTCGTCCAGGACGGACGTCTCCTCCGGGAGGAAGGCCTGGTCCGCCTCGGGCAGGCTCGCCTTCCAG
>JARGNS010000291.1:3169-4676 GCA_029213105.1 Planctomycetota bacterium | reverse complement strand
TGCGGTAGGCGCTGACCAGCCGGCGCGGTGCGTTGGCGGCGATCACCGGGATGTCGTGGTCCTTGCAGTACTCCATCAGCGGCCCGTGCGTGCGCCCGTAGGGCGGCTTCATGCCGGCGCGATTCTGGAAGGTCTCGTGGTCGATCTCGCCGGCCAGGTAGGCATCGACGGCCGCCTGATCGTCCCGCTCGAGGAACTCCATGGCCATGGCCACGGGGCGGTCCTGCTCGGCCATCGCCTTCAGGAGTGCCAGCTGGTGGCGGGCGCCCACCGGGTGGCCGTGCAGCTCGCCGAAGGCCACGAGATCGGCGTCCTGCCAGCTGTCGGCCGCAACGAGCAGGCTCTCCGGCTTGCCGGCATTGCCGTCGTAGAGGGCCTCGGGCCGGGCCTTGGGGGCGGCCTCCTTGACCTCGGCCGGCTTGGCCTCCGGCACCTCAGTCGGGCCGGCCTCCGGGGCCGGGGTGGCGCGCTTCGGGCAGCAGCGGGTCTTGCAGCAGACCCGGACCTGCATGCAGCAGCCGGAGAGGACGAGCGTGGAAAGCCCCAGGAGGGCTACGAACAAGGACCTGTGCATGGGAAGCAGGATGCCGTCCGGGCGGGATCGAGGACAGGGGAAAATGGGCGACCCTGGCCCCGGACTGGATACAGTGCGCCGCTGCGAAGGAGATTCCCATGCCCAAGGCCAACAAGACCAGTCGCGGCGGCAGCAAGCGCGGCAAGTTCAAGCCCGGCAAGAACCGCAAGGGTCAGAGCAAGCGCAACATGACGCGTCTGTCCGTCCGCAAGGACCAAGACCGCGATTAGCCCCTGCGGGCGGCGCGATGCAGCACCCCGAGCGAGACCCTGCACCGCCGAACCCGCCCAAGGCGGACCTTGGACGCCTGCGCATCGAGCGCGGCGCCGGTGACGCCGGAGGCCACGTACGCGGCTTCCCCTGGCTGACCCTCGTCATCGTGGGCGGCCTCGTCGCGCTCGGCTTCCTCTTCCGTGCGCCCATCGCCGGATTGTTCGCGGGTAGCCGCAGCGGCCCGCTGCGCACCGCGCGTGCCGTCAAGGTGGTCCCGGGGCAGGCCCAGCAGGGGGACGTGTCGGCCAACGGCTACATCGTCGCCGATCGCCAGGCCTCCCTCGCCACGGTGCTGTCCGGTCGTCTCGTCGAGCTCGACGCGGCCGAGGGCGACACGGTCGTGGAAGGCCACGTCGTCGCCCGCATCCAGTACGACGACCTCGAGGTGCAGGAGCAGCAGGCCCTGGCCGCGAAGGTCTCTGCCGAGGCGCGCCTCGCGCAGGCGCGCGCCCACACCGCGACCGCGCGCGCCCAGGTCGTCGAGGCCGAGAAGGAGTACGCCGCCGGGCGGCTCGCCGCCGCGCGCCTCCTCGCCGAGCGTGACGCCCAGAAGGACATCGTCGCCTCGACCAGCGAGGAGGCCGAGCGACTCCAGCGCGAGGTCGAGCGCAACCGCGACCTGCGCAAGAAGAAGTTCATCAACGAGACGGACTGGGATGC
>JARGNS010000291.1:0-3069 GCA_029213105.1 Planctomycetota bacterium | reverse complement strand
GCTCGAGAAGACCCGCATCCGCGCACCCTTCACCGGCATGGTCATCCGCAAGGACGCCGAGAAGGGCGAGGTCATCGCCCCCATGGCTGCCGGCAACTCGCGCGGCAGCGTGCTCACCATCATCGATCCCACCTCCATGGAGGTGCAGGTCGAGCTCTCCGAGCGCCGCATCGCGCGCGTGAGCGAGGGCGACCGGGCGATGGTGTTCCTCGACGCCGATCCCGACATCGGCCTCCCCGGGGCCGTGCGCAAGATCTGGCCACGGGCCGATCGCTCGAAGGGCAGCATCGAAGTCCGCGTCAAGCTCGACGAGATCCCCGCGGCGCTGCGCCCCGACATGGCCGCCCGCGTCGTGTTCAAGGGCAAGGTCGACACCGGGCCGGTTGGCGATCCGTACGTCACGGTCTCCAGCGCCGCGTTGGTGCGCCGCTCCGGCAACACGCTGGTGTTCGTCGTCGAGGGCGGAATCGCACGCGGCGTCACCGTCATGGTGGGGGAGCGTCGCGGGAGTACGGTCGTCATTGCGGAGGGCCTCGAGGGCGGCGAGCTCGTCGTGCTCGATCCCCCCGACGGGCTACGCAACGGCGACACGGTGGAAACCGCCCGCTAGGCCTCGTCGGTTCCGAACCTCGTTCGTCAGGAGGCCCCATGGGCGAGCCCGTCATCCAGCTTCGCGGTGTCAGCAAGGCCTATCGCAAGGGCGGCCAGACCCTCGTCGTGCTCGATGGCCTCGACATGGACGTCGAGCGCGGGGAGTTCCTCGCCCTCATGGGCCCGTCGGGCTCCGGCAAGTCGACGATCCTCAACCTCATCGGCGGCCTCGATCTGCCGGACTCCGGCAGCGTCGTCGTGGCGGGTGCTTCCGTGCCGGATCTGCGGGGGGACGCCCTCTCTTCGTGGCGCGCCCGGCACACGGGCTACGTCTTCCAGGCGTTCAACCTGATCCCCGTGCTGACGGCGCTGGAGAGCGTCGAGCTGCCGCTGCTCCTGACGCCCCTGTCGAAGGCCGAGCGTCGCGAGCAGGCGCGCTACGCCCTCGAGATCGTCGGGCTGGCCGATCGGCTCGACCACCGCCCCAAGCAACTCTCCGGTGGGCAGGAGCAGCGCGTGGCCATCGCGCGCGCCATCGCCATGGATCCGACGATCCTCCTCTGTGATGAGCCCACGGGTGATCTCGATCGCGACAGCGCGGATCAGGTGCTCGAGTTGCTCGCACGCCTGAGCGCCGAGCACGACAAGACCGTCGTCATGGTGACCCACGACCAGAAGGCCGGCGATGACGCCACGCGCATCCTGCACCTGGACAAGGGCGTCGTGGAGGACGCCGACGCATGAACCTCGGCCGACTCGTCAGGCGCCAGGCCCTGAGCCATCCGGTCCGTGCGCTGCTCACCATCGGCGCCGTGGCCGTGGCGATCTTCCTGCTGTGCTTCCTGCGCTCGATCGTCACGAGCCTGGACGCCGCGGTGAAGGAGAGCTCCGGCCGCCGCATCATCACCGCCAGCGCGGTGAGCCTGTTCCAGGCCCTGCCGGCGTCCTACAACGAGGCCATCGCCGCGATCGACGGCGTCGATACCGTCAGCCGCTTCACGTGGTTCGGCGGGGTCTACAAGGATCCCGAGAACTTCTTCGCGCAGTTCGGCACCGACCCGGAGCTGCTGCTCTCGCAGTACCCCGAGATCGCGCTGTCCGAGGAAGCAAAGCAGGCCTGGTTCGATGACAAGCGTGGCGCGATCGTCGGCATCGGCATCGCCGAGAAGTTCGGCTGGGAGGTCGGCGACACGGTGCCGATCCTCGGCACGATCTTCCCGCGTCCGGGCGACGAGCCGTGGGAGTTCACGATCCACGGCATCTACCGCTCCACGAGGGCCAACGTCGACGAGATGACGATGTACTTCCACTGGAGCTACCTCGACGAGTCGATCGAGTCGGGCGACTCCATGGGGCCGCGCGGCACGAGCGTGTACCTGATCCGTCTCGAGGATGGCTGGGAGGGCGAGGAGGTCGCCCAGGCGATCGACGACTACTACGCCGGTGGTCCCCAGCGCACGCGCACGCAGCCCGAGGCGGCCTTCCAGGCGGACTTCGTGAACATGATGGGCAACCTGCCGACGTTCCTCGGCATGATCGGCGCGGCCGTGCTCGTGGCGATCCTCTTCGGCGTCGTGAACACGATGACCATTGCCGCGCGCGAGCGCCTGCGCTCGATGGGCATCCTCAAGTCGGTCGGCTTCTCCGACCGCATCCCGCTGCGGCTCTACTTGATGGAGTCGACGATGCTCGTGCTGCTCGGAGGCGGCATCGGCATCGGCCTTGCCTTCGTGACCCAGGCGCCGCTGCGGGCGGTGTTTGGTGCGTTCATCCCCGTCTACCACATCGCGACGGAGACCTACCTGGCCGCCGTCGTGACGTGCATCGCCGTGGGCCTGATCAGTGGACTCGTGCCGGCCATCCGGGCGGCGCGCCTGAAGCCGATCGAAGCGCTGCGGAGGGGCACGTGATGCGTCGTCGCCTGGTTCCCTTCCGCTACCCCCTGCGCAGCCTGATGGTGCGCTGGCAGGCGTCGCTGCTCAGCGCGCTGGGGATCGCGATGTCGATCGCCGTGCTGTGCGGCGTGTTCGCCCTGCGCGGTGGCTTCGAGGCCCTGCACGCCGAGACCGGCGAGGACGACGTCATCGTCTACCTGCGCAAGGGCGCCACGAGCGAGGGCGAGAGCGGCATCCCGCTCGATCGCGTCAACCGCTACAAGGCCATGCCCGAGGTGGCGCTGGACGAGAGCGGCCAGCCCCTGGCCGCGGGGGAGACGTACCTCGCCCTGTTCCTGGCGAAGTCCGACGACCTGGGGCTCGTGAATGTGCCCATCCGCGGCGTCGAGGCCGCGTCGCTGAAGATCCATGGCGACGCGTTCCAGATGCTCGAGGGCCGCGCGCTGGCCTTCGGCAGCGACGAGGTCATCGTCGGGCGCCCCCTGACCACGCGCATCCACAACTGCAAGCTGGGCGACACGCTGCTGGTCAACGTCACGCCGTTCAAGGTCGTGGGCATCTTCGACCACGACGGGGCCTACGA
>JARGNS010000290.1 GCA_029213105.1 Planctomycetota bacterium | reverse complement strand
CGCCCACGAGGTCGGAGGTCGCGTCGTCGCCGACGGGGCCCTGGATGACAGGAGTGCCCTGGACGCCGCCGACGAAGTTGCGGCGGAAGCTGTCGACCTCGTCGTGATACCACTCGGCGCCGTAGGTCAGATGGCCGATGCGTGTGCGGGACTCGCCTTGCAGCGACACGCCGACCTGCTGCAGCGTGAAGCCCTGGAGGTCCTGGCGATCGCCTGTTCGCAAGCGATCGCGCTCCTCGTCGTGGCGTTGCCAGCTGAGGGTCGCGTGGCCTCGTTCGATGGCACCACCGCCGTGGTAGTTGGCGCGGGCGTAGACGAGCGTGCGCTCCTGGTCATGGTCGCGCCGTAGCTCCGAGCCGACGCTGGTGCCGGCGTAGGGCACGCTGAAGATCGTGCGTTCGGTGCGGGGCACATCGTCCTGGCTCATGTGCTGGCCGGCGAGGGTCAGCGACCACGATCGGCTCAGGTGGTAGTCGAACCGCAGGTCGCCCGCCGCCTCATGCCAATCGCCCGTGCCGGGGAGCTCGCCCGCGCCGCTCACGATGTTGCCGAAGGTGCGCGCCGTGACGCCACCGAACCACCCGAACCGCTGCCCGTGGTTGCCCTCGAACTCCAGGCGCCCTCCGCCCATGTGTTCGGCGGACGCCGCGCGTCCGTAGAGGCGCGCGTCGACATCGGTGCCGCTCGAGTAGCACATGCGCCGTCCGGTGAGGACGTTGACCGTGCCGCCGACCGCATCGCTGCCGTAGAGCACGGAGTGCGGCCCGCGCACGACCTCGAGCCGGCCGATCGTGTAGGGGTCGACCGTGCTCCAGTACTGGTTCGGGCCCGAGCGCATCGCCGAGTGGTTCAGGCGCACGCCGTCGATCAGCAGCAGGTTGTGGTACGCGGTGAACCCGCGGATGAAGGGGGAGGACTGCCCGGGGGCCGTCTTCTGGATCAGCACGCCGGGGAGGGCCCGCAGGGCCTCCGGCGCGCTGCGGACGAGCCGCCGCCGGGTGATGTCGGCGCCTTCGCGAATGCTCACGGCCGCGGGCACGTCAAACGCGAGCAGCTCGCGACGCAGGGCCGTCGTGCTGCGGGCCGCGGGCGCGTCCGCGCGGCCGCCTTCGACGCGCGGGGCCTCGATGAGCACGGGATCCAGCGACTCCACCGGCGGCGCGTCGTCGCCGCCGCCGGGCTCCTCCTCGGCGTGGGCGGCGCGCAGCCCGAGCGACGGGGGCCAGGGGAGCGGCGCCCCGGCCCAGGCCAGCAGGGCCAGGGCCACGAGCCACGCGGCGCAGGAACGGATCCGTCGCGTCATCGGTCCAAGGCCTCCCCGGGCTGAATCTACCCGTCGATCGGTGGGGCAACGAGCCTCGGGTGTGGCGGTTCACGCATCCTGGCAGGCTCGCGGGGCTAGTTCGTGCCGACGGCCTTGTACTGGCCGCCGGTGGCCGCGGCAATGCGGCGCAGGATCGAGCTGTTGTGGCCCGGGCCGATGCCGATCGTGTGCACGACGCAGCGGTAGAGCTTGTTGGCCTCGAGGAACTCGGCGATCGCCTGCTCGAGCTCGGCGGCGGGCAGGACCTGCCCGCCCGCGGTGGTCGGGGAGCCGTCCGAGAGCAGGAAGATCGTGTTGGCGCCTGTGCGCTGCTTCTTCTTGTCCTGGCCGACGGTGTCGGCGTACTCGAGGGCCTTCATCAACGCCGGGAACATGAGCGTCGGCCCCTGGGCTTCGAGCTTCGTGAACCACTCGGTCGAGGAGGCCTTGTTCGGCTTGGACGCATCCAGGAGCTCCGGCGGCTCCCTCCAGACCTTGACGTTGTCGCTGTAGAAGACGACGCCGAACTTCACCTTGCGGTCGAGCTGCTTGATGCTGAGCGCGAGCTGGTTCTTGGCGACCTCCATCTTGGTGTCGCCGGCAATGGCCTCGCGCCCCTTGCCCTTCCCGTGGCCCTTGCCGTCGCCGCCCGTGACGGGGCCCTTGGGCTTCTTCTTCTTCTCGGCGATGGACTTGTCGCTGGCCTTGTTCTTCATCGAGCCCGAGCGGTCCAGCACGAAGACGATGTGCTTGCTCTCCGTCGGGATGCCGTAGAAACGCACGCGCGTGCCTCCGGGCAGGGCCTCCCGTTTGCGCTCGTGCCGCTCGCCCTCGTCGGCGGCGGCGAGCCACGCCGCGCCCTCGTTCTTCCACCAGCGCTTCCACACCGCGGCCGAGCCTTCGAAGGACTTGCCCGTGAACCAGTGCAGGACGTCGTCGATCTCGGCGTTCAGCAGGCCGTCGGCCTTGGCCATCGAGTCGATGAGCGCCTTCACGCCGCGCTTGTCGTCGAGCTGCTGCATCCCGTGTACGGCGATGCGCCGGACGGCGACCTCCTTGGCGCCCAGGCCCTGCACCAGTGCGTCGAAGCCCTCCGCGTGCTTGTTCTGGCCGATCCAGTGCAGCGCGAGCATGCGGAGCTTCACGCGCTTGGCATCCACGGCCATCGCGAGGAGGAGAGCGAGCACGCGCGCCTTGGGCTGCTCGACGAGGCACTTGGCGATGGCGACCTGCGCTTCCTCGGAACCCTTCGCCTTCTGGACGGCCGGCAGCCCCTCGTCGATCAGGTAGGTGACGGCGGCGGGGTCGCGCACGGTCCGGAACGCCTCGCCGAGGGAATAGCGCACACCATTCTCGGCCTCGTACTGGTCGAAGACCTCCCGGTAGGCGCCCTTGACGAGGTCCCAGGTCCTCTTGTCGTCGACGCGCATCGTGGGCGGCGGGAACTTGTCGTAGGCCTTGCGGAGGATCTTCTCGAGCTTGTCGAGCTTCTCCTTGCGCTTGGCGAGTTCCTTCGTGAGCTCGCCTTGCTGCAGCCGCAGGCTGCGCAGCGTCCACTGGACCATCAGCTCCGTGGCGCGGCGGCTGTCGTCCATGCCCAGGGCGCCGATCACGCGTTGCTTCGTGAAGCGCTGGCCGGGCTGCTTCATGAGCCGGCGGGCGTCCTTGCGGGCCTTCTTCCAGGCGGCGTCGTCGAGGGTCTCGCTGCGGGCGCTGCCCGCGGCCAGGGCGAGGAGGAGGCACGCGGCGAGGGCGGGGAGGAGGGAGAGGATGCGGGGCATGGCGGGGTTCCGGACCGGATTCGATTGTAGCCAGAACGAGGTGTAGTCTGGGCGGCTCACCGTTTCGTTGGGAGACGATCCATGGCACGAAAGCCCGCCTACGTGACGCTCGCGATCCTGCTGTTCCTCCTGGGGGCCCCGACGCCGGCTACGGCGGCGGACGAGTCCCAGGTGGCCGAAGCCAAGGCGTTCCTCGCCACCATGGCGGCCGATCGCAAGGCGAAGGACCGCAGCGCCCTCCAGCAGCATCTGGAGAAGCTCCCCGGCATCCACAACGGGATCGAGGACAAGAGCACGCGCGGCAAGCTCCAGAAGGAGGCGGGCGCGCTGGTCAAGGCCAAGGGTCTCGACAAGCTCGCGATCCCCGCCGTCGAGGCCCTGGGGAACCTCAACGACAGCAAGGGCGCCTACAAGCAGCTCAAGAAGCACATGCCCGGTCCCAAGGACAAGACCCCCATCACCGATGTCGGCACGGCGGTCATGGGCGCGGTGGCGAAGCTGGCTCCGGACGGTGCGATCGGCGCCCTGCTCTCCCTCGCCGAGAAGAGCCGCGACTACGACGCCGCGGCATTGGCCATCGGCGCGCTGGGTGCCTACAAGGGCTCGAAGAAGCGCGTCGACATCCTCGAGTCGCTGATCAAGCTCATCTCGCGCTTCCAGCCCCCGCGCGGGCAGCAGATCGGCGTGGAGGCCGCGAAGCGCTGGAAGGCCCTGGGGCAGCCGCTCGTGATGGCGTGCAACGCCATCACCACGCGCCGGGAGACAACTCCCGATGCCTGGCTGGGCCTCTGGAAAGAGAACAAGAAGAAGCCCGCCGCCCTCTTCAACGAGTAGGGCGCCGACGTCGTGGCGGCTGCGGAGGATCCCGCCCGCGGCGTGCCCGAGCGTGACCCGGCCCCCGCGGACGGGGAGGCGCGCGAGTTCGTGAGCGAGCCGCTCGTGCCCGATCCCACCTCCTTCTCACGGGAGGGCGTGGCGCCGGGCGAGCCGGCCTGGCCGCGGCGCTTCCGCTGGCGTACCCGCGACTACGAGGTCGCCACGATCCTGCGTGCGTGGAAGACCACGAGCGCCGGGCCCTACACCACGGGCGATGTCTACGTCCGCCGCCACTACGCGGATGTGATCACGGTCTGCGGGACGGCGCTGCGGCTGTACGGGGACCGTGGCGGCCGTGCGGGCCGCTGGTTCGTCCACAGCCGCGGTCGTTAGGCTCGCGTCAAGACAGGCGTCGAATGCGCTCAAGCCTCCATCTTCCGGGGGCCGATGGGGGCCTACCGGCTGTGCCGGACGGAGGACCCGACGTGCGAACCACGCGCCGCCATGCCTGGACCTGCTTGGCCGCGCTCGTGGTCCTGCTGTGGGCCGGCGAGGCCGACGCCGGGGTGCGGCACAAGGAGACCGGCTTCCAGCTCGATCTCCCGCACGGCTTCCGCTTGCTGTCGCCGGAGGACGTCGCGGTCTGCCCGGGCCACGGCATGGACCTCGTCTCGCGTGTGGCACCGGCAGCGGCCATGACCAAGCGCGTGTTCCTGGCCGGGCCCCTGCTCGAACCCGAGGCCCTGCTGGTGGTCGCCCGCATCGAGGTCGACCCGGGGAGCTTCGGTTCCGCCCGCCGGCGTCAGCGCTACATGCTCGACCGACTGCACCTGGACCACGGTCACTTCGAGGCCCTCGTCGCCGAGGACGAGGTGACCCTGAACTCGGTGGAGATCAGCGACCACGACGCGCTCGAGATGATCCACGCCGGGGTCGAGGGTCCGCTCGGGCTCATGGAGCCCGCCGCGGCGGCCGTGCTCGTCGATGCCGGCAGCCACATCCTGGTCGTCGCCCTCCTGGTGCGCGATACGACCGTCTATCCGGTGGACGGCACGTGGGCACCGCTGCGTGGGTCCCTGAAGGTCCATTCGCACTCCGCGTTCGCCCAGAGTGCCCTGCTCTACGGCGGCGTGGGCATGCTCGCCCTCCTCGTCCTCGTCCTCCTCACGCGTTGGTTCTCCTCGCGGCGGCGGGCGCGGGGGCCGGCGATGCCTGGGGCCGGCCGCGTCTCGATGACGACGGAAGGCTGGGGGCATGCGCGCAGCGCCGCACCGCCGGACGCAGGCGAGCCGGCCGCCCTGCCGCCGGAGGCACCCGAGGAAGCACCGGCGGCGCGCACGGCTCCG
>JARGNS010000289.1 GCA_029213105.1 Planctomycetota bacterium | reverse complement strand
GCCACCCCGAGCGCGCGACGCAGCACGGACGGCAGCTCCGCGAGCGTGCAGGCCTCGGGGCCCACATGGACGCCGCCCGCCGCGTTCAGCGCGATCGTGATGCGCTCGGCCGCAGGGGGCGTTCTCCCGTAGCGCGCGGCGACGGGCAGGGACACGCTCGGGTCCAGCACGGTGTCGCGCGGGGCGTCACCCTCGCCGCAGCCGGCCAGGGGCAACAGGCCCACGAGGAAGAGAAGCGAACCCAGAAGGGGCGCCGTGGAAGCGCGTCGCAGCATGGTGTGTTCCGGAAGGAACGGGTGGACGGGGTACGCGCAGGATACCCCGGCGTGCACCCGGGCGTCTCACTCGCCCGTCTTGGGCGTCCAGGCGGCGGGCAGGTCCTGACGGCGCCACGACATCACGAGCAAGGCCAGTCCCGCCGCGTCCTTGCGCGAGAGGCCGAACTTCGGCATGGCCGAGCCCGGTGACATCTTCTTGGGATCGAGGAAGTGCTCGATGTGCCAGTTGAGCACCGAGCGCTCGCCCTCGAAGCCCTCCGGGAAGATGTACTTCGACGGATGCTTCTCGCCCTCGCGGCCGAGGTCCGGCGCCGAGGGCTTGTCGTTCTCCAGGCCCGGCAGGCGGTGGCAGTCCAGGCAGTCGAAGACCTTCTCCTTGGCGGCATTGAGCAGCGGCATGCCGTCGACCGGCTCGAGGCCCTGATGGCAGTACGCACAGCGCAATTCCATCAGTTCGGAACGCGACAGGCCGTAGCGCTTGGCGCGCTCGGTGTCGAGCAGGGGCTCCTCCCAGAAGGCCACGTTCCCATGGGCCGCGTCGGCGCTGGTCGCCCAGCCCTGCCCACCGTGGCAGAGGGTGCAGCCGAACGACTCCACCGGGTGGGCGCCGAACAGCCCCTGCGGATGCGAGCGCGCGGGATGCGGGGCTTCGGCGAGCTCCGCGCCCCACTCGATGGTCGTGTGGCACGTGGTGCAGCGGTCCACCCGGTCGAGCGGCTCGATCCAGATCTGCTGGATGCCGGTCGGGAGTTCGGCCGCCTTCTCGGCGCCGAGGCGTTCCTGCACGATGGCCTGCACCTCATCCTGGGCGTCGGCCCACTCGGGATCGACCTCCCGTACGAAGGCGATACCGAATGCGATGAGCAGCAGCACGCCGCCTGCGACCAGGAGCCGGAAGTCGGAGCGGGCAAACCGGGATGAGAAGTCGGACACGCGCTCTCCTAGACCCAACTCGCGTGACCGTGAGACGGATCCCATGGCCAGACCCACATCCAATAGGGTCCGCGGAAGAACGTGCCGATGATCGTCAGGATCACCGCCGCGAAGAGCAGCAGCAGGAACACGCGATTCTGGCGCTTGCGCGAGGGATGGAACCACACGCCGGCCGCCTCGGCGGGGCTGCGGTCCAGCAGCGGCCACGAAGCCAACAGGCCGATGAGGATGCCGGGTACCAACACCCCACCCAGGAACGATCCGTCGATGAGGGTGTCCCCGATGCGGAAGGTGAGGATGGACACCAGTTCCTGCAGCCAGAGGAAGTACCAGGGCGCCTTGGCGGGGTTCGGGGTCACGGCGGGGTTGGCAGGTTCCTCGAGCTGCGCCGGCATCGCCAGGCCGAGCAGGCTGCAGATCGCCAAGACGATGAGGAAGATCGCCACGGTCCGGCGCACGATCGAGACGCCGCCGGCCTCGCTCTCCCGGGCGAGCAGGCTCGCCGGGCTCGCGGCTTGGGCGTTCACGCCCTGGGTCGCCCCCATCAGGGTGTAGGTCTTGCCGGGCGAGGGCGGGGCCACGCGCGCGGTCTCGCGCGCCTCGGCCACGACGCGATCGGTGACGGCCAGACCGCCGTCCTTGCGGATGCGCCACATGTGGTACGCGATCAGGTAGATCATGAACGCCGGCAACACGAAGCAGTGCAACACGTAGAAGCGCAGCAGCGCCGACTGGCCCACCGTGTCGCCGCCCAGCATGAGCATGCGCACCTCGTCACCGACGAACGGCACCGAGCCCGCGATCTGGGTGCCGACCGTGATGGCCCAGTAGGCCAGCTGATCCCACGGCAGCAGGTAGCCGGTGAAGGACAAGCCGAAGGTGAGCATCATCAGGACGACGCCCACCCACCAGTTCAGCGGACGGAACGCGCCGGGCGCGCCCTCCTTCTTGTAGGCGCCGGTGAGGAACACACGCACGAGGTGCAGCACGACAGCCGCGACCATGAGATGCGCCGAGATCCGATGCGTGCCACGGAGCCAGCTGCCGAACGAGACCACGTACTCGATGTCCTTCACCGAAGCATACGCGCGCTCGATGCTGGGCACGTAGAGGAAGAGCAGCACGCCCCCCGTCAGGCAGAGCACCAGGAAGATGTGCAGGGTGATCGTGCCGAGCCAGCCGGTGGCAAGCCACGACAGCGCGCGGCGCGTGATGCGCACCGGCAGGGCGTGCAGCAGGAAGTTCTGCACGATGGCGTCCGCGCCTTCGCGCGGCGTCTCGGGGAAGAAGCCGCGCCAGAGGGCGCGCGGGGACCAGCCGTCGCCGCTCACGCGCCCCTCCGAGGAATCTCCAGCGCGACCTCGGCAGCGACCTCCTTGCCCAGATCCACCACGAGTGCGCCAGAACCGGCGATCGAGAGCGCGTACCAGACGAGCGGCCGCGGGGCAGGCCCGTCCAGGTTCGCACCGTCCGCGGCGAAGCGGCTCCCATGGCACGGGCAGTGGTACCCAGCCTTGCTGGGCCCTACCGTGCAACCGAGATGCGAGCAGACAGCGGAGAGGGCGCGCAAGCCGAGCTTGTCGCGCACGATGAAGAGCTTCTCATCGCTGAGGAACGTGCGGCCCTTGGGGAAGCGGTCCAGCGGCCCCAGCGTGCGGCGCTGGGGCGGCTCGTAGCGCACGTTGGGCACGAGCGCTCGCGTCCAGGCCGCCGCATGGCCGACCACGCCGCCGATGGCCGCCGCGGCAGCCCCCCAGCGAAACAGGCGTCTACGACTGACTTCGCGTTCCTCGCTCACGATCCCACCACCTTCGCATCGAACCGTTCCATGGTCATGGCACCCGTCGGGCAGCGCTCCGCGCAGAGCCCGCATCGGATGCAATGGTCCTCGTCCTTCAGCATGAAGAACGTACCCGCCGGCGCCGCCAGATCCTCGGCCGTTTGCACGTCGAGGCCGTCGACCTCGTCCGGCTCCACGAACGCGAGACAGGCGTGCGGACACACCTCGGTGCAGCGGCCGCAGGCAATGCACAGGTCGCCGTCGTACACCGTCTGCACGTGGCAGACCAGGCAACGCGAGGCCTGGGAGATGGCCGCGTCCTCGTCGAAGCCGAGCTCGACTTCCGAGATGCCCGTGCGCCGGCCCACCTCGCGATGCGGCGGGGCACAGCGAGGAATGCGGTCGTAGCCGGGAGCCGTCGGCACGCCGCGCGGATGCAGTTCCTCGAACTCGTAGCGCATCGGCCGTTCGTGCTCGCCGGTGAGGAACGAGTGGATGTTGCGCGCCGCGCGCTTGCCATCGGAGACGCCCTCGATCAGCGTACGGGGCCCGAAGGCGGCATCGCCGCCGGCATAGACGCCCGGCATGCTCGTGGCGAGGGTCTCTCGATCCACCTGGATGAGGCCCCAGTCGGTCGTCGCGATGGCGGCCCCCAGGTAGTCGAGATCCGGCGTCTGCCCCACGGCGAGCAACACGGCATCACAGTCGATGACGTCGGCCACGTGGGCGCCGTACTGCGGCGCGTAGCGGCCCGCCGCATCGACCAGCTGCACGACCTCGGCAAGCTCGACCCCGGTGACGTGGCCGTCCTGGCCGAGGATGCGTCGCACGCCCCGCAGCGGATGGAACACGATGCCCTCCTGGCGGGCCAGCTCGAGTTCCTCGGTGCCGTGGACCGTGCGCTGGGCCGGCCACTCCCCCATCGGCTGACGGGCGATGCAATGCACCTGCCGGCTGCTGCCGGCTACGCTCTCGCGCAGGGCGCGCCCTTCCAGGGCCGGGCCGAACTCCTCTTGCGAGTCCTTCTTCGAGTCGGAGCGCCACCCGTGCTCGGGCGGGCGGCCCAGGCGCAGGGTGCGGGCCACGTCCAAGGCCACGTTGCCGCCACCCACGACGACCACGCGCTGCCCCAGGGTGACGCGGTAGCCCTGGTTGGCGTTGAGCAGGAAGTCGATCGCGCGCACGACGCCGTCGTGCTCCGCGCCCTCGACCTCCAGATCGCGCCCCTTGCCGGCGCCGGTCCCAAGGAACGCGGCGTCGTACCCGTCATCGAGCAACGAAGCGAGGGTGCGTTCCGGCGTTAGCGGCGTGCCCAGCTTGAGCTCGACGCCGAGGCTGAGGATCGCGCCCGCCTCGAGCTCGAGGAGATCGCGCGAGAGACGGTAGATGGGGATGCCCTGACGCATCATGCCGCCCAGCTGGTGCGACGCCTCGAACACGGTCACATGGTGACCGAGCAGCGCGAGATCGTGCGCACAGGCCAAGCCGGCGGGCCCCCCGCCGATCACGGCCACGCGCTTCTTCGCGGCGCCCTCCTTGAGCGCGAAGAGGTGGCTCGCGTACGCATCGCCTTCGATGCAGGGCGCGGACTCGCCGCTGAGCACGCGCTCGATGCGGGGTTCGAAGCCCTCCACGCCGTGGCGATCGGTGAGGAAGCGCTTGAGGGAGCGGATCTGGACCGGCTCGTCGATGTTCCCGCGCCGGCAGGCGTCTTCGCAAGGCGCCGCACAGATGCGACCGCAAACCGACGCGAACGGGTTCGGTCCGCGGGCGACGTGATAGGCCTCTTCAAAGCGTCCCTGCGACAGCAGATGCACGTAGGCGCCCGCATCCGTGCCGACGGGGCAGGCCTTCATGCAGGGCACGTTGTCGGCGTACCAGGCCGCATCGCGCGTCGCAGCCGTGTACGGCGGCGTCGCCTCCACGACCGCCGCCTCCGCCACCTCGGCGGCGGACTTGCGCTTCACGCCGAGATGGGCACGCAGCGTCGCGACATCCATGCCCCCATCCTCGAGGGCATCGAGAGTCCGGCTGTACGTGACGGCCTGCCAGGGCGCCGTGAGCTGGCGCGCGGCGTCCTGGACGTAGCGATCCGCCGTATCGGTCTCCCCCAGCAGCATGCAAGCCGTGGCTGCGTCGAAGTACGACCACGGCACATCCTCGGGCGGGGTCGCCTCGCACTGCCGTCGGCGAATCTCGCGCACGCGCCCGAGCTGTGCCTGCTCGGCGGGACTCATGCTCACGCGACCGCGGTCCTG
>JARGNS010000288.1:2935-5262 GCA_029213105.1 Planctomycetota bacterium | reverse complement strand
GGCCACCACCGGCACGGCCGGTCCCGACCCGCTCGAGCAACCGGGCCACGCGCCCGTCCCGCCGGGGCGCGTGCACGCGGCCCTGGCGCGTGCGGGCGGCGAGACCCTCGCGGTGACCTGGCACCTGCCCTTCGAGCGCGCGCTGGTGCAGCGCCACGCCGCCGTGCGGGCCCTGGACCTGCTGCGGCGCACGCTTGCCGAAAGCGCGCTTTCCCCGCCTACGCGGTAGCATCGCGGTCCAGCGTTCCCCGGTGGTGCAATTGGTAGCACGTCGGATTTTGGTTCCGGATGTTGGAGGTTCAAGTCCTCCCCGGGGAACACCTTCGCTCCGGCGCGGCCCACGCGAAGCCCCGGGTCCGTCGGGCGGTGCCGTGCGCGCTGGCCCCGCGAGGGCGTCGCGCCGCCCGCGGCCCCCGCTCTGCATGGAGAATCGGCTCCGACGCCCGAGGGTGTACAGTACCCACCCAGGGGGTGCGCCGACCGCTTCCCTGCCCCTCCGACCGGCCATGCGCCCTGCGCGAGCGGCCCGGGAGATCCCGACCATGGGAAGACTCATCGCATTCCTTCTCGGTGGCGCCGCCATCGTCTTCTTCGGCGCCTACCTGCTGCCGGCCGGTGAGCTGCGCAACGGCCTGACCGAGCTCTGGGAGCGGCACCTCGACCCCGAGCTGCTGCAGAACCTCAAGTCCCACGGGGCCGGGGTCGTGGCCGGCGTGGGGCTGCTGCTGCTCGCGACGCGCGGCGGCGGCGGAGAGTAGCGCACGTGGGTGAAGCCAGCCTCCGTGCCGAGCGGCCCCTCGCCGTCGTGATTCTCGCCGCAGGCAAGGGCTCGCGGCTGGGCGGCGGCGACGCGCTGCCGCCCAAGCCCCTGCTCGACTGCCTGGGCCTGCCCCTGCTGGAGCATGTCCGGCGGGCGCTGGCGCCGCTGGCTGCCGAGCACACCCTCGTGGTCACCGGCCACCGCGCCGAGGATCTCGAGGCCTGGCTGGGCGCGTCCTGGGGCGGCGCGCGCGCCGTGCGCCAGGTCCCCCAGAACGGCACCGGCCACGCCGCCCGCCTGGCCCTCGAGGCCCTGCCGGACTTCGAGGGCGACGTGCTCGTCGTCTACGGCGATGTGCCCCAGCTCGCGAGCACCGATCTGGCCGAGCTGCTGGCCGTGCACCGCGCCGAGGATGCCCAGGCCACGGTGCTCACGGGGGTGATCGCGGAGCCCGGGATGCTGGGCCGCGTCGTTCGCGATGAGGCCGGCGCGTTCGCGCGCATCGTGGAGGCGCGCGACGCCACCCCGCACGAGCTCGAGCTGCGCGAATTCAACACGGGCCTCTACGCCTTCGCCGCCGGGGCCCTGCGCACGGCGCTCGGCTCCCTCTCCACCGACAACGTCCAGGGCGAGGAGTACCTGACCGATGCGGTCGGGGCCGTTCGCGAGTCCGGAGGCCGGGTCGAGGCCGTCGTGGCGCCCGAGGGGGGGGCGCTGCTGGGCGTGAACGACTGGGCCGATCTGGCCACGGCCGTGGCCACCCTGCGGGCCCGGATCTGCACGGAGCACATGCGCCGCGGCGTCCGGATCACCGATCCGGCCACCACGGTCATCGAGGCCGACGTCGCGATCGAGCCGGGCGCGCGCATCCTGCCCGTCACGCACATCGGCACGGGCTGCCGGATCGGCGCCGGCGCCAAGGTGGGCCCCTTCGCCCGCCTGCGTGGCGGGACGGTGCTGGAGGCCGGCGCCGAGATCGGCAACTTCGTCGAGGTGAAGGGCAGCACGGTGGGGGCTGGGGCGAAGGCCAAGCACCTGACCTACCTGGGCGACGCCGAGGTCGGTCCGCGCGCGAATGTGGGCTGTGGGGTCGTCACGGCCAACTACGACGGCCAGGCCAAGCACCGGACCCACATCGGGCCGGATGCCTCGATCGGCTCCGGAACCGTCCTCGTGGCGCCCACGAGCGTCGGCGCGGGGGGGCGGACGGGCGCCAATGCCGTCGTGCTCCCGGACCACGCCGTGCCGCCCGGGGCCACCGCTGTGGGAGTGCCCTCGCGGGTGCTTCCTTCCGAGGCCGATTCCGGCGAGGATGCCGCAGGGCATGGCAGCCCCGAGGAGCAGGCGGGTGAGTCAACGCAATCTTGAACTGGTCGCCGGCAACGCGTGTCCGGAGCTGGCCGATGACATCGCACGGGAGCTGACGGTCAAGCGCACCGAGGCGCGCGTCGGTCGCTTCCCGGACGGCGAGATCGACGTCCACATCCACTCGAACGTGCGCGGCGCCGATGTGTTCCTCGTGCAGTCGACGTGTCCGCCGGTCAACGACAACCTGATGGAGCTGCTG
>JARGNS010000288.1:0-2911 GCA_029213105.1 Planctomycetota bacterium | reverse complement strand
AGATCCAGGGCTTCTTCGACGTGCCCGTCGATCACCTCTACGCCTCGCCCGTCCTCGTGCGCCACTTCAAGGAGCAGCGCCTCGAAGACCTGACCGTCGTCGCGCCGGATGTGGGTTCCTCCAAGATGGCGCGCGGGTACGCGAACCGTCTGGGCGGGGACCTGGCGATCGTCGACAAGCGCCGGATCAGCGCGGAGGAGATCGAGATCGGCGCGGTGATCGGTGACGTGAAGGACCGCAACGTCCTGCTCATCGACGACATGATCTCGACGGCCGGTTCGATCACCGAGGCCGCGCGGACCTGCGCCGAGGCCGGGGCCAAGTCGGTTCGCATCGCGGCCACCCACGGTGTGCTCTGCGGCCCGGCCCGGGAGCGCCTGCGGGCCGCGCCCGTCGAGGAGATCGTGCTCACCGACACGATCCCGATCGACACGACGGGCCTGCCGTCCCTGCGCGTGCTCCGCACGGCCCCCTTGCTGGCCGAGGCCATCATGCGGGTCCACACCGAGCAGAGCCTCTCGGTCCTGTTCAGCCGCTCGCCGTAGCGGCTCGGGGGCGACGCCCCGCGCCCGGCGGCCTGCGGGGGCCCCGGCCAGCCAGCCTGCGGGGATCCGTCTCGGAAGCGGGGGCCGTGGACTCCCGTCCTTTCTGGCCGCGCTCCGGACCTCCGATATCGTCTTTGGGCTGCCCCGCGATTCGGGGGCACGGGAGCCCGACATGGAATTCATCACGATCGAGGTCGCCAAGCGCGAGAACCTCGGGACCGCCGAGTCAAACCGTCTGCGCCGCCAGGACCAGATCCCGGCCGTGCTCTACGGCATGAAGCGCCCGAACATCGAGCTGAGCATCTCGAAGAACGAGATCCTCCGCTTCCTGCGTACCGGCAGCCACCTCGTCGAGCTCAAGCTGGGCGAGAAGGCCCGTCCCGCGATCCTGCGCGAGAAGCAGGTCGATGCGTCCACGGACCGCATCCTGCATCTCGACTTCGTGCGCGTCGACGACACCCACGAGATCGAGACCGAGGTGCCCCTGAACTGGAAGGGTCGCGCCAAGGGCGAGGGCGAGGGTGGCGTGTTCGCTGCCATGTACAGCTCCGTGGTCGTGCGCGCCATGCCGCGGGCTCTCCCGCGCCAGTACACGATCGACATCAGCGAGCTGGGGGTGAACGAGACGATCACCCTGGGGGATGTCGAGCAGCGCGAGGGCGTGAGCTTCATCGAAGACCTCGGTACGGTCATCGCCAACTGCGTCGAGCCGAAGGCTGATGCAGATTCGGACGATGAGGACGAGCTGGACGCCGAAGCACCGGCTGCCGAGTAGTGACCCGGATCCTCTTCGGGCTCGGCAATCCGGGCAGCCGGTATGCGAAGACCCGGCACAACGCCGGCTGGCAGGTCATGGACGTGCTGGGCGCGCGTGAGGGCGCCAGCTTCAAGCGCACCCGCCTGGTGTTCGGCGAGACGGCCGACATCACGCTGGCGGGCGAGCGCGTGCGCATGGTGAAGCCGGCGTCGTTCATGAACCGCGTCGGCCCCGTCTACCTGCGGGCGCTGGACGTCTACGACGTCGACCCCACCGAGGCCCTCGTGCTGGTGGACGACTTCAGCCTGCCCCTGGGACGCCTGCGCTTCCGGGCGGATGGCTCCGCCGGGGGGCACAACGGCCTGAAGTCCCTCGAGCAGGCCCTCGCCACGAAGGTCTACCCGCGCTTGAAGCTGGGAATCGGGCCTGCCCCGGAGGGCGCGCGCTGGGCGGACTACGTCCTGCGCGGGTACGACGCGGGCCAGCGGCGCGAGCTGCCGGCGTTCCTGGATCGGGCCGCCGATGCCTGCGAGAGCTGGATTCGGGACGGCCTGGAGGCCGCTGCGAACCGCTACAACCCTGCCTAGGGGGTCCTGGGACCCCATGGAGGGGGTTTGGTGGGGGGAAGCCGGCCCTCGGTTTCCGGGGGGGGGCGGCCCTCGGGACCGATTTGGTGGCCGGTCCGGGGACTGATACCTTCGCCCGCTTGCGACCCGAAAATCGGCCACACGCCGATGGGGCATGCCGCGCCGCTCCCACGTTGGGACTGGCCGGTTTTCACGGACGAAGTCAAACCAACAGGACGCCGCATGAGCACCCGCGACTATGAAGCGATGTTCATCCTCGAACACGCCGCAGCAACGGCCGATTTCGAGGCCACCTCTGGCATCGTGGATCAGATCCTCGAAAAGCACGGGGCGAAGATCGATCAGAAGGAGAAGTGGGACGAGCGCAAGCTCGCCTACGAGATCAAGGGCCAGCGCCGTGGCACGTACTACCTGACGTACTTCACCGCCGAGCCCTCCGCGATCGACAACATCAACGAGGACGTACAACTCACCGAGGCGATCCTTCGCCACATGGTGATCGCCCTCGACGTGCCGATTGCCCAGCACATCGAGACCACGAGCACGGAGCGTGAGCTCCTCGCCGAGGACAGCCGCAAGAACAGCCTCGGAGGCTGGGGTGGCCGTCGCGATCGTCGCGCCGGTTCGGCCCGCAAGTCCGAGGGTTCGGGCGGTGACGCGGAGGCGGCGCCGAGCGCTGATGCGCCGAAGGCTGACGCCCCCAAGGCCGAGGCTGTTGCCGAGACGTCCACCCCCGACCAGACAGCCAGCGAGTAAACGAGTACGACATGGCCAGCAATACGAAGCTCAAGAACATCCGCAAGCTGCTCAAGAAGCGCACCGAGCGCTCCAAGTGCCGCTTCACCCGTGCTCGCGTGTACGACATCGATTGGAAGGATGTCGCGACGCTCCAGAAGATGATCAGCCAGCAGGGCAAGATCTACGGTCAGAAGCGCACGGGTACCCGCAGTCACTTCCAGCGCAAGCTGAAGAACGCCATCAAGCGCGCCCGCTTCATGGCGCTTCTGCCCTACGTCGGCCGC
>JARGNS010000287.1 GCA_029213105.1 Planctomycetota bacterium | reverse complement strand
CCGCCGACGCGGGCGAAACGCGCCATGCCAGCTCCGGGGCCGACGACAGCGCCCTCCTCGCGCTCAAGACCCGCATAGAAGCCCGCATGAAGGAAGGCGAGCTGCTCGCCAAGATCGGGCGCCTCGAGGAGGCGCTCGACGCCTACCGCAGCGTCGGGGAGATCTACGACCGCGGCATGGTCGACGTACGAGCCCTCGTCGCCTCGCTGCGCGGCCTCGACGCCCAGCCAGCGGCCCCCGCACGCCCCGACGCTGCCGTCGGGGCCTTCCGCGGACGCGCCGGGGCGCGCCGCGAGCGCGAGGCCGGGGGCGACGTCGAGGGGAAGGTGCCGCCTCGGCCCGCCGAGCGCACCGTCGATGACGCCCTGCGCTGGCTCGCGGCCCATCAGTCCCCCAACGGCAGCTGGGAAGCCGCGGGCTTCGTGAACTGGTGCGACGGCAAGCCGAGCGTCGACGCCACGCATCGTCCCGACGGGCAGGGCAAGGCACTGCACGATGTCGGTGTCACCGGCCTGGCCATGATGGCGTTCCTCGGGGCCGGGTACACCAACCGCGGCAAGCACCCCTACGCCGTGACCGTCAGCAAGGCCGCGCGCTACCTGAAGAACGTCCAGGATCCCGAAGGCTGCTTCGGTCCGCGCAAGACCCAGCAGTACATCTACGGCCATGCCACGGCCTCCCTCGCCATGATCGAGCTCTACGCCATGACCCAGAGCCCGATCTTCAAGGGCTCGGCGCAGAAGGCGCTGGACTTCATCGCGCTGTCGCGCAACCCGTACTTCGGCTGGCGCTATGGGGTGAAGCCCGGCGACAACGACACGTCCGTCACGACGTGGATGGTCATGTGCCTCAAGAGCGCGATGCTCGCGAACAACGCGGCCGTGCGCAGGGGCCAGGAGGCTCCGCTGCGCGTCGACGGGCAGGCCTTCGCCGGGGCGCGGGCCTGGCTCGACAAGGTGACCGATCCCGAGCACGGCCGGGTCGGCTACGTCCAGCGCGGCACGGGCCCCGCCCGCGCGCAGGAGATGATGGATCGCTT
Source organism: Planctomycetota bacterium (assembly GCA_029213105.1). Lineage (GTDB taxonomy): Bacteria > Planctomycetota > PLA2 > PLA2 > JAEUHO01 > JAHEIK01. The sequence goes on along the minus strand of JARGNS010000287.1, from coordinate 4,227 downwards.
CCCCTCCGAGAAGTCCGAGTCCATGACGGCGGCCGGCATGCTTGCGCGCATCGTGATGGGGGAGGATCCGGCCACGAGCAGCACGATCCAGAAGGGCGCGCAGCTCGTCTCGAAGGTGCCGCCGGTCTGGAACCCCAGCGATGGTTCGATCGACATGTACTACTGGTACTACGGCACGCTCGCGATGTTCCAGGTCGGCGGCAAGCACTGGCGTGCTTGGTCGCGTGCGATGCAGACGAGCATCCTCGACAACCAGCGCCGTGACACGGGCTTCTGCCACTTCAAGGGGTCCTGGGACCCGATCGGCCCCTGGGGCCACGATGGCGGTCGTGTGTACTCGACGGCCCTGATGTGCCTCTGCGCCCAGGCCTTCGCCCGCTACGAGAAGGTCCACGGGACCAAGTAGAGCGCCCCGGCGGCGCCGACGCCGGTCGGCGCAGATCGGACGCTCCTGCGTGTTGCCGGGTAGAACCGGCGCCACGGAGGACCCATCCATGGCCGATGCTGGCGACACGAACCACGGCTTCTCGACCCGCGCGATTCACGGCGGACAGCATCCCGACCCGACCACGGGCGCGGTGATGCCCCCCGTCTACCTCACGTCCACGTACGTGCAGGAAGCACCCGGCGTCCACAAGGGCTACGAGTACTCGCGCTCCCAGAATCCGACGCGCGAGGCGCTCGAGGCGAGCGTCGCGTCCATCGAGGGTGGGACCCACGCCGTGGCGTTCGCCTCCGGACTCGCCGCCACCCACGGCGTCCTCAGCATGCTCGATGCCGGGGATCGCGTGGTCATCGGCCACGACGTCTACGGCGGCACCTACCGCTTGCTCGACCAGGTGATGCGCCGTCAGGGGCTGCTGTTCGACGTGGTCGACACGACCGATCTCGCGGCCGTCGATGCCGCGCTCGCCACGCCGGCCGCCCTGGTCTGGTTCGAGTCACCGACGAACCCCCTGCTGCACGTCAGCGACGTGGCTGCGGTCTGCGCCAAGGCGAAGGCCGCCGGCGCCATCGCGGTCGTGGACAACACCTTCGCCACGCCGTACCTGCAGAACCCGCTCGCGCTGGGCGCCGACATCGTCGTCCACAGCACGACGAAGTACCTCGGTGGCCACAGCGACGTGGTCGGCGGCATCGCGGTCACGGCCGACGACGCCCTGGCCGGGCGCCTGCGCTTCCTGCAGAACGCCATCGGTGCCATCCCGGGGCCGCTCGATTGCTTCCTGGTCCTGCGCGGCATCAAGACCCTCGCGGTGCGCCTGGAGCGCTGCTGCGACAGCGCCGAGACGGTCGCGGCCTGGCTGGCGGCCCATCCGCGGGTCAACCGGGTCTTCTACCCCGGTCGCGAGGACCATCCCGGCCATGACGTGGCCAAGGCCCAGATGCGCCGCTTCGGGGGCATGGTCTCCTTCGACCTCGACGCCGACCTCGAGACGGCGCGCCATCTGGCCTCGGAGACCCATCTCTTCGCCTTGGCGGAGAGCCTGGGCGGCGTGGAGAGCCTCCTGGACCACCCCGCGAGCATGACCCACGGGGCCGTGCCCCGGGCGGAGCGCCTCAAGCATGGCTTCACGGACGGGCTCCTGCGGCTCTCCGTGGGCCTCGAGGATCTCGACGATCTCGTGGGCGATCTCGAACAGGCCTTCGACAAGGCCTTCGCCTGATCCCCTGGCGGGGCTACCCTCCCCGGCTTCCTGATCTCGTTTGGAGCGATCCCATGGCTGTCAACCGCCGCCTCGTCAAGAAGGCCAACCACGGCAAGCGTCCCTGCAGTCCGAAGCGTCAGCAGAAGACCCGCATCAAGACCAAGCGCTAGTCTGCCTGGGCGCCGCGGCCCCCGGGCCGCGGCCGCTACTGCGGCGGCAGTCCGCCGCGCTTGCGCCCCCGCGCCGACACCACGCGCAAGACCTCGAGCGCGTACTTCATGTCGTCCGGCAGCGGCGCATCGACCTGGATGCGTTCGCCCGTGCGCGGATGGGGCAATACGAGCCTGCGTGCATGCAGGGGTGTGCGCCGCAGGTAGGCATCCTGCTGGCCGCGCGGGTCGTGGATGCGCCATGCCTTGCGTCGACCGTACAGCGGGTCCGCAAGCAGGGGATGGCCCGCATGCCAGAGATGCGCGCGGATCTGATGCGTGCGCCCCGTCTCGAGCTGGAGCTCCAGGCGTGAGGCGCGCACGAAGGTCTCGAGCGTGCGGTAGCGCGTACGTGCGGGCTTGCCCGCGTCCTCGTCGACCGTGGCGCGACCGCCGTGCCCCGGCGGAACGAGCGGCGCGTCGATGATGCCCTCGGCCGGCTCCGGGATGCCGCTCACGATGGCTTCGTAGTACTTCTCGACACCGCCTTCGGGGTCGGCGAAGCGCTCGGCCGTGATGCGGCGCAGGTCGTCGCCACGCACGAGGGCGATCGCGCCCGTCGTGTCCTTGTCGAGTCGGTGCACCAGCCCGAAGCCGTTGAGGATGTCGTCGCGCAGGGCCTCGATCAGCGTCTCGATGGCGCCCAGGCCTGCGCCGCTGTGCACCGGCGTGCCGGCCGGCTTGGCGATCACGATCAGGTCTTCGTCGCGGTAGAGCTCGACGATCCTGGTGGGCATGCGGCCGACCCGGCGGTCGACTTCCCGCTTGGCGGCGAGCCCCGGCAGGACCTTGCTCCACACGGGCAACTCGAGACGGTCGTCGGCCTCCAGGACCAGGCCCGGCTTGGCGCGGCGATCGTTCACGCGTACGAGCCCGGCCTTGACGGCCCCCGCGAGCTCGCGTCGCGAGTAGTTCGGGAAGCAGTCCGCCAGGAAACGATCGAGGCGTACGCCGGCCAGGTGCGAGGGCACCCGTGCGTGGCGGCGGTCGCTGTCGGGGGTCGCATCGCTCATGGGGTGCCTTGCGTGGGCGCGGGAGGGAAGTGGTGGGCGGAGAGGGACTCGAACCCCCGACCCCCTCGGTGTAAACGAGGTGCTCTAGCCAACTGAGCTATCCGCCCGCTGCGCAGACTCTATACCCGCGGCCGCTCCATGCGCGCCTGGTCCGCAGGGTGCGGCCTGGCCCGCCGGGCGGGGGGTGCCCTCAGCCGTCCTTGCGGCGCTTGCTGGCCTGCATGAGGAGCTTGCGCTCCTTGGCCGAGAGCGCGTCCAGGCCCACCTCGTTCACGCGGTCGAGGATGCGATCCACTTCGGCATCCAGCGAGGCCGCCCGCTCGGCGGCCTCGGCTTCACGCTTGGCGGCGCGGGCTTGCTTGCGCTTGTCGAAGAAGCCCGGCTCGCTCGAGGGTTGCTTCTCGCCTCCGGCCTTCCAGGCCTCGGCGTCGCGTTCCCAGGGCTGCAGGTTCGAGCCGTGCATGTAGGGGCCCTGGCCGTGCTGCGTGGCGAGCTTCTCCTGCTTGCAGGCCATGAGGTTGCTGATGCCGATGCACGCGAGGATGGGGCCCCAGAGGTCGTCGCGCAGGATCCAGAGGGCGATGCCGATGGCGAGGAAGGCGATGGCGCCGACCGTGCCGACCTTGCAGGCGAGGAGGGTCGCACGGTTGGGATGCATGCGCTTGGAGAGCACGGCCCGCAGGACGCGGCCGCCGTCCATCGGGAACAGCGGAAGCAGATTGAACACCATCAGGAAGCCGTTGATCCACAGCAGCGTGTGCACCAGCTCGACGCCCGGATCGGACGCCCAGCCCGCCGGACGCAGGTCACCCCAGTCGAGCACGAGCCACAGCGGCACGATCGGGATGAGCCAGAGCAGATGGGTGAGAGGACCGGCCAGGGAGATCCTGATGTCCGCGTCCGGGGAGGGAGCTCCCTCGCTCATGTGGGCGAGGCCCCCGAGCGGCGAGAGGGTGATCAGGGGCGTGCGGATGCCGTAGCGGCGCCCGGCGACGATGTGGCCCATCTCGTGGGTCCAGATGACGACGAAGATCGCCACGGTCGTGAGCGCGAGATAGGTCGCCCCCTCGCCAAACGGCAGGCCCTCGACGTTGCGCGACAGCACGAGGGGGGTGATGACGAGGGCCAGGTAGAAGAGGCGGACCTCGACGCCGAAGAAGCGGCCGACCTTGAACGACGCGGAGAGCATGCGCACGAAGCGCGTCCAGCCGGTCTCGGAGAAGGAGTCGCGGTACATGCCTCCATTGAACCCGGCCCGCGTGGTCGGGGGGACGGATTCGTCGGGCTGGGGGGATCCTCCACCCGCGTACGCGCGGTGCGTGTGCCCAGGGCGGCTCGCGGGGGGCGCTGTGCCGC
>JARGNS010000286.1:1565-5277 GCA_029213105.1 Planctomycetota bacterium | reverse complement strand
CCTGCTGCTGCGGGCGAGCGCGGAGGAGATCGCCGAGCTGCGCGCGCGCTTCGGCCTCCACCCCGTCCTCGATCGCGTCGTGCGCGTGCCCCAGGTGCAGGGCGTTCGCCTCTGGGCCTCGGACGGCAGCGTGCGCATGCAGCGCGGGGCCGTCGGGGTCGACGAGGGCGCGCCGGTAGTGCCTGGCACGGAAGGCGTCGTGCAACTCGACGGTCCTCTGTTGCGTGCCCTCGTGCCCGTGGCCCTCCTCGGGGAGACCCTCGTGATCGACCTCGCGCTGTCACGCGAGCGCGCCGACGCGGCCGTCGGCAAGTCGCGGCGCTCCATCTTGCTCGGCGCGCTGCTGGCGCTCGTGCTCGCGCTGGGTGGGGGCGTGTTGCTGCTCGTGCGCGAAGCGGCCGTGCGCCGGGCGAATGCCGCGGCGGCCGCGCACATCGAAGAGGAACGCCGTCTCGCCGAGATGGGGGCGTTGGCCGGACTGGTGACCCATGAGGTCAGCAATCCCATGAACGCGATCCGCATGGCGCTGGGCGTCCTCGAGGATCGCCACACCGGCGGGGAGCCGGACGAGATCCTGGAGATCATGAAGGCCGAGGTCGAGCGGGTCCGCCGCACCCTCGATGGCTACATGGCCTTGGCCGGCAGTGATCGGCGCGGGCGGACGGCGGTCACGCCGGGGGTGCTGCAGCGCGTGCGCGACGGCGTGCTGCGCGAGGCGGACCTCGCCGCGGTCAGCCTGCAGCTCGAGGTGGCGCCCGGCGCCGCCGACGCACTGGCCAATGCCATCGTGCTCGAGCAGGCGCTGCTCAATCTGACGCGTAATGCGGTCCAAGCCAGCCCGCAGGGCGGCGACGTCACGCTGCGCTGGGAGAGTGTGGACGGCGCCCCGACGATCCTGGTGACGGACACCGGGCCGGGCTTCCCCGCGGACCGCGCGGGGTTGCTCAAGCTCGGAGGCGTGCATCGCGAGGGCGGCCACGGGCTGGGACTTCCCTTGGCCAAGCGCTTCATCGAAGCGCATGGTGGTCGGATGGAACTCGAAGACGCACCGGGCGGTGGAGCCCGCGTGCGCGTGACCCTGCCCCCGGCAGGAGAGGACACAGCCCGTGACGCGTGACGGCCGCATCCTGATCGTGGAAGACGAGGCGAGCCAGCGCCGTCTGCTGAAGACGCTGCTGGAGGGCCGGGGCTTCGAAGTGGACACGGCCGGCAGCGTGGCCGAGGCGGCCGAGGCCTTGGCGCGGCAGACGCCGGACGTGCTCCTGACGGACTACAACATGGACGACGGCAACGGCGTCGACGTCCTCAAGCAGGCGCGCTCCCACGATCCGGACCTCGGCGTGGTGCTCATCACGGCGTACGGCACGGTGCCGATGGCCGTGGAGGCCATGCGCGAGGGCGCCGTCGACGTGCTGCTCAAGCCTGTCGATCCCGATGCCCTGCTCGAGGTGATCGGCCGCGCGCTGCGCCTGCGCAACCTCAGCAGCCAGAACGCCCAACTGCGCGCCCGTCTGCACGAGCAGTTCCAGTCCGCGGGGGTCGTGGCCCGCAGTGCGCCGATGCAGGCCCTGCTCAAGACGGCCCTGCGCATCGCGCCGACGAAGGCCAGCGTGCTGGTCACGGGGGAGAGCGGTACAGGCAAGGAGTTGATCGCGAACCTCCTGCACGAGGAGGGCACGGCCCCCGAGGGCCCGTTCGTGGCCACGCACTGTGCGGCGCTGCCGGAGTCCCTGCTCGAGAGCGAGCTGTTCGGTCACGCCCAGGGCGCATTCACCGGGGCCGTGGCCGATCGCAAGGGCCGCTTCGAGGAGGCGCACGGCGGTACGCTCTTCCTCGACGAGATCGGCGAGATTCCTCCGGCGGTGCAGGTGCGCCTGCTACGCGTCCTGCAGGAACGCGAGATCGTGCGGGTGGGGGAGAACCACGTGCGCCCGATCCAGGTGCGCCTCGTGGCGGCGACCAATCGCGACCTCGAGGCCGAGGTCGCCGCGGGGCGTTTCCGCGAGGATCTCTTCTATCGCATCAACGTCGTGCACCTGCACGTGCCGCCCCTGCGCGAGCGCCCGGAGGATCTCCCCGAGCTCATCGCGGCCTTCACACGCGACTGCGTGGCCCGCGACGGCATGGCGCCGCTCCCGTTCGCGGAGGACGCGCTGCAGGCGCTCGCGGGGCACGCGTTCCCCGGCAACGTCCGCGAGCTGCGCAACGTGGTCGAACGCGCACTGCTCCTCGCGCCCGGCGAGGCGGTCACCGCGGCTGACCTTCCGGGCTCCGTGCGGGGCGGCGCGGAGGACGCCCACCCCGAGGCCGAGGGCCTCGAGGGCGCGGTCCTGGCGCTGGAGACGCGCATGATCCGGGAGGCCCTCGCCCGGGCCGATGGCGTCCAGACCCGGGCCGCCGCCCTGCTGGGCGTGGCCGAGCGCGTGCTGCGCTACAAGATGAAGAAGTACGGCATCGAGCGTCCCGATCGACGATCCTGACGCGCCATTCGACACAATTGTCGAATCCCCCAGGCGGCCCAGGATGCGCAGAGGCGAGATACTCGCGCTTTCTCGAGGGCGGTCCTGCTTGGGCGGTCGCGGCACGGGCGTTGCTCTGCATGGCCCGTCACGCAAGGAGACCCCCCATGACCACTCGCACGAGCATCCGGCGCCACATTCTCGCCGGCATGATCACGCTGCTCGGCATCGGCCTGTACACGACCGGCCTGCTGTCCGACACCCTCTCGACCCAGTCCGACCTCGGTTCGGCCGAAGCCCGTGGCGGCGGCGGAGGCCGCGGTGGCGGACCCTCTGGCGGTGCCGGTGGTGGCGACAAGCGTCCGCCGCCTCCGAAGGACGGCAAGCAGGGCGAGAAGAAGGGCGAGAAGAAGGGCAGCTCGAAGGATCGCAAGAAGGCCGCCAAGAAGAAGCGCGACGAAGCGCGCAAGAAGAAGGGCGACCGCGACGGCGCCTGCAAGAAGAAGATGGACGAGGACGGCGAGGAGGAGGGGGACAAGCTCTCCGACAAGGCCGGCAAGAAGGAACGCAAGAAGTGCCGCAAGAAGAAGCGGGACGATGCACCTCCGCCGCCGCCGCCCCCGGCCGACGACGACGAGTAGCCAGGCACTACCCCCCCAACATCCGCTGTACGTACCAGGTCGGTGGCCCCAAAGGGCCGCCGACCTCTTGTACGCTCTGGGTGATCCGGAAAGGACACGTGCTCCCGATGGCCGCACTCCCTCGCTTCGCCACGGCGTCCCTCGCCGCCACCCTCCTCCTGCTGTTCGCCACGACGCCGTCCCTGGTGCGGGCCGAGGAGTCGGCCGCCGCCGTGCCGGCGGCCGGTGCGGCCGACACGGTCGAGGCGCTGCTTGCGCGCTGGGAAGCCAAGCCCGACAGCATCGGGCGCGGCATCCGGTTGCAGGATGCGTACGTCCGCACCGGCAAGAAGCAAGCGGCCCTGGCGCTGTTTCGTGAGAAGCGCAAGGCGAGCCCCGACGATCAGGTCCTGACCTTCCTCTACGGGCGCATCAAGGGGGATCGTGCCGGCATCAAGATGATGCGCTCCGCCCTGGCCGCCAACCTCGGGCGCGCCGAAGGCGACACGGCCGGGCTCGTACGCGCTTGGACGGCCTTGGCCGTGGCCGAGGTCAGCGCAGGCAACGGAGCCGAAGCCGAGCAGGCGGCCCTGCGCCTCTCGGCCCTGCGTGGCCTGGCCGAGGACTGGCCCT
>JARGNS010000286.1:0-1555 GCA_029213105.1 Planctomycetota bacterium | reverse complement strand
TCGGCTGGATCCAGGAAAGCCTGCAGCGTGCGCCGGACCGTGCCAAGGCGTCCTACGCGCGCGCGATCCGCATCAAGCCCGAGCATCTCCGGGCGCGCACCGCGCTGGCCATGATCCATGCCGATGCCGGCGAACTCGAGGAGGCGCTGGGCATCGTCCAGGGGAGCGCCGAGAAGCACCCCGACAGTGCGGACGCTCAACTCCACTACGGCCTGATCCTCGCGATGGCGGGCAAGCAGGCCGACGCAAGCAAGGCCTATGGCAAGGCCCTGGCCTGCGCGGGCGAGGACGCCGATGCGCTGGCATCCATCGCATCCGCGTACCTCGATATCGAAGAGCAGGACCTTGCCATCGAAGCTGTCCAGAAGGCCTTGGCGATCGATCCCGATCACGCCGACGCACTCAGCAACGCAGGGCTTCTCGCCATGGAGCGTGGTGACGCGAACGCCGCGGCCAAGCATCTCAAGCGTGCGGCCAAGCTCCAGCCCAAGCACGCGCACACGCACTACCTGCAAGGCGTCTGTGCCCAGCGACTGAAGAAGTACAGCGCCGCCATCAACCACCTGCGCAAGGCCATGAGCCTGGCACCCGACAGCGTCGAGTACGTCACCGCCCTGGCCCTGGCCCAGTCCGAGAGTGGCGCCTATTCGGCTGCGATCGCGATGTTCAAGCGCGCCATCAAGATGGCACCCAAGGATGCGGACCTGCAACGGCAGCTCGGCATGGCCTACTTGAAGCACAACAAGTACAAGCTCGCGGCCAAGGCCTTCGACGAGGCCGTCGAGCTGGCCCCGGCCGATCCGCGGCCGCGCTACTACCAGGCCATCGTCTACGGCGACAAGCTCGGCAAGGCCAAGGAGGCCCTGGCGGCCCTGCGCGCGTACAAGGCGCTCGGCGGCAAGGAGCCGAGCGCCCTGGCCTGGCTCGAGGAACTCCAGGAAGAGCTCGGGCAGTAGATGGCGCCGCGTCGCGTGCGACACTGGCACGCATGACTCCTGAGGCTTCGCGTCCGGGGTTCCTCTTCCGTTGGGCCCGCCGCGTCCTCCTCCTGATGGCCGTGCTGATGGCTGCGTCGTTCTTCCTCACGACGAACGGCCTGTACTTCTGGTTCAACCTGGGTGAGGAGAACCGCCTGCGCTTCGAGTACGGCCGCATCGTGTGGCGTCACGTGGACGGCGGTACGGCCCGCACGACCGCCGGCGTCGACGGCGGCGCAAGCCGTGTGGACCATGACTACGAGCGCAAGGTCATCGATCCGAGCCGCTCCATCACGCGCATCCCGCTCTGGATTCCGTTTCTCGCTTTCGTCGGCGGCGCCGTGGCGATGACGTTCGTTCGGCGTTCCAGGCATCGACGCGCGGATACCGCCGCGGGCAAACCCACCGCCTGAGCCGGAGCGAGGCCCGGGCCACGTCAGCGTGGTTTGCACGCGGGAGCGCTACTCGCGGCCGAGGGTGATCGTGCCACCGATGGGGCGATGGTCGCTGCCGGTGCGCGCACCGACCCAGGCCTCGGTGCTCGTGAGACCGGCACCCACGTAGATGTGATCGATGCG
>JARGNS010000285.1 GCA_029213105.1 Planctomycetota bacterium | reverse complement strand
CCCCCCCCCGCCCCCCCCCGCCCGCCCCCCCCCCCGCCCATCCACCCCCGCCGCTTAGCGGACGGAGGATTTGTAGAGGGTATGAGCCCGGTTGTAGCGGTTGACGGTGAACGAGCGCATCCACGGCGTCTGCTTCCACGCGTTGCTGAGGATCGGTTCCTCGCACGCCCCGCCGGCCCCGCGTCGGGCCGAATCCACGGGCTGGAAGCTGTTGGCCTTGTAGACGAAGTACACACGGAACTCCGCCGCGTCCGACTCGAAGTCGAGATCGTTGCCGAGGCGTCCGTTGCCGATGTCGCTCGTGCCGGAGGAGTCGAACAGGAACAGGTGGCTGTTCTGCTGCTTGGACAGGTCACGGGTAGAGCCCATGCCATTCTCTTCGCGCAGATCGACGACCTGGTCCGTATCCCACGGCACGTTCGGGTTGAAGCGGCCGAGCACGTAGATGTCGAGCCAACCGGAGCTCGCTTCGTTGCCATCGTCCTCGTCGACGCCGTCCGAGCCGCTCAGGCGACCGCGGAGGTTCTCCGACCAGGTGAAGCCGCGCCAGAACGTCGAGCGTCCATGCGTACCGAACTCCAGGTACGAGCACTCCGGGTGGTCGTGCATGCCCGCGAACGTCTCGTCGTCGTCGCCACGCCGCTGCGTGTAGCGATCCCAGAAGCGGAACGGCTGGTAGAAGACGATCTCGCGCGAGTCGTGATCCGTCGCGTCCGAGCCATAGCGTCCGCGGAAGAGCCCACGGCCGCGTGAGCGCTCGTCGTTGTCGATCGACTCCGGCATGCTCAGCTCCCCATTGGCGATGCGCGTGTAGTGCGCCATCTCCGCGGAGTCCTCGCGCACGATGCGAATGGTGCCTTCCTTGGGCCAGCCGTTGGTGCGGGCCAGGGTGAAGGAGGCCCCCTCCGCGGTCGTACCCGAATCGAGGAACGAGACGGGGATGTCCGGCAGGAAGCGCACGCCATCACCGATCGGATGGAACGCGGTCCGCGTCCCCATCACGCCGCGCTCGCAGCCCTCGAGGATAAGCGTGTTGTTGCCCTCCATGCGGCTACCGCGATAGACGATCAGCTCGCCGCCGACGAGCACGATGCCGCACGTGCGGTCGTAGCCATCCAGCGTGCCGAGATCCTGTGTCGTGCCTCCATTGGCGAGACGCAGCTCGTCGGCTTCTTCACTGAACCCCTCGGGGTTGTTCACGAAGAGCCGCGTGTCGTGCGAGTGGCGCCAGACGAACAGCTCGTCCAGGAAGGCCGTGACCAGGCCAGCTCCAGAGAGCTGGCTCTGACCGAACTCGACCTCGTCCCCCATGTCGTCGGGCAGCTCGCCGCAGGGGAAGCGCATGATGCGCGGGTAGCCGCGCGGGTCGTTGCGTCGCGTCGTAGCGCCCGTCTCGGGAGCCTCCACACGCTGCTCGGACCAGTCGTCCAGGGCCACCCAGTCCGTGCTCGGATCACCCCAGCGGATGCCCAGCTCCTGACGGATGGGGTCGGTCGTGCCGTCGGTGATCGTGATCACGTCGTTGCGGCCCGTGCGAGCGACCGGCGCCGTGACGAAGCCCTCCCACGCGCGGAAGCAGGGCAGGACGTACGAGAGCTTGTCGCCGGACGAGCCCGCGTGCTCGAGACCGAAGCGCGCGGCCGGAGCCGTGCCCCCCCCGTCGAGGCGCTGGGGCACGTCGCCGACGTAGCCGCGGAAGCGAGCGTGGCCGGCCGCCGTGCCGGGGCCGTCGGGCTCCCACACGTCACCGTTGCCGTCGCTGTCGCCGTTCTCGTCACCCTCGCTGTCGTCGGCATTGCTGTCCGACGGGTCGCGGGCACCCGGGGCGATGTCGGGGATCTTGGCGTCCCCTTCCTCTTCCTGGCCCTGGTCGGCACCGCCACCGGAATCGTCCGGTGCCGGCTCTTCTTCCGGAGGCGCCTCGCCACCGGTATCGCCGGCGTCTTCGCCGCCCGGGCGCGAACCCGGATCGACCGCGCCGCCTGCACCGAAGTCACCCTCGGACTCGGGGCCCGCATCGGGATCCTCGCCCGGCACGGTCTCCTCGCCGCCCGCGCCACCGCCGGCGGGATCCTCGTTGTCCTCGGGGTCGAGCGGCTCGCCGTCCTCCCCTTCGGAGTCGCCGCTGCTGCCGGAGCCGCCGGGGCCGCCGCTGGGCAGGGGGCCATCATCGCCGCCGCCGGTGTCGCCACCGTCGCCGCCGCCGCCGTCGCTGGGATCGCCCGGCGTGCCGCCGTCCTCACCCGTGGGATCGCTCGGGTCGCGCTGCCCCGGGGGCAGCCCGTCGCCGGGCGTGGGATCGGCCTCTTCCTCGGGCCCCCCGTCGCCAGGGCCGGGGTTGGGCGTGGTGTCGCCGGGGTCGTCGCCCGGCGGGGGCGGCACCGGCGGCTCCACGTCCGGCGGGGGAACCGGCGGCTCCGGATCGGTCGGATCCTCGTCCGTGGACGTGCCCCCGTCGATCGTCTGCGAGTTGCCGAAGAAGTGGTTCGTGAGTGCGCCGATGTTGCGGTCGCGCACGAACAGGAGCCCGGAGCCGCCGCGGTTGCGATCGATCGAGTCGTACGTGACGATCTCGAGCTCGCCCTCGGGCTGGCCATCGGTGGAGATCGCGATGTGCGCGCGCTCCGGATCGTTCGGGTAGTAGCGCGTCAGGATCTCGCGCTGCTGCGGGTCCGCCGGATCCAGGTAGTCATTGCCCTGCTCGGTCGTACCCGAGGCCAGGATGGAGATCGGCACGAGGAACGCGGGGAACTCGCGCTGCGCCGTGCGGTTCTCGGTGATCAGGAAGTACGGGTTCGCCGCACCCTGCCAGGCCGTGTCGATGTAGCGCTCGACGGTGAACTCGTTGCCGTTGCGCTCGTAGTAGACGACTTCCCAGCCGCCAAGCTGCACGTCACCGCTGCCGCCGCCGGTCGGATCGTCGTTGCCTCCGCCGCCTTCGTCACCGCCGCCCGTATCGGGACCGGGCACGTCCGGCGTGCCGCCGTCGCCCGGACCGTCATCGGGGATGTCGCGGCCGGGGGGCACCCCATCGCCCGGCGTCGGGGGTGCTTCCTCTTCAGGCCCGTCGTCTCCGGGCGGGTCCTGCGGGATGGGCTCGTCGGAGGGCCCTGCCGGCCCGGCGGAACCCGAGCTGGCATTGCCGATCTGCGGGCAGCCCATGAGGGCGATGCCGCGCGTCGGGAAGGCGTCGGCCCCCTCGGCGTCGTCCTGCCCCCACATGCCGACACCCGTGACACTGATGCTGGTCTGCTCCGGGCCGAAGCCGGCCAGGATGATCGGCGTCGGGGCGCCGTCGATCAGCACGGGGATGGTGTCCGGCGCCGGCTGGCCGCCGTTCAGGGTGGAGATGCGGAGGGCCGACCACTTGCCGAGTCGCTCGGTGAGTTCCGCGCCGCCCTTCATCACGTCGACGGTGATCGGCATCGTGTAGCCGTTCACGTAGACAGGCGTGCCCTGGGGATACTCGATCGGCGTGGTGCCGCGCTGACCGCGGTAGCAGTCGCGGAACGCGCCCTCGGCGATCGTGTCGTACTCGATGATCTCGGTACCGATACGCAAGGAGCCCCGCACGGGGAAGCCCGCGGTGCTCTCGACGGGCACTTCCTGGCCATCGGCGGTGAGCGAGCCGGAGAGGCGCGTCATGCCGCGGCGCTTGCCGATGTCGACGCCGTCCACGAGCAGCTGCATCGTGGAGGGGTCCTCACCCTGGCAGGACACGTGGATGTGGTACCAGGTGCCCGGCTCGTAATCGAGCTGTTCGAGCGGCACGTAGACCTCGGCGGCCTGGCGCCAGAGCGTGCCGGCGGAACAGCGGAACGTGAGCTCGTTGCCCTCGTCGCCCTGCTGCACGAAGAGCGCGAAGCGGTTGGTGAACTGCTCCTTGCCCGCGTCGAACATCGTCCAGTCCTGGTCGCTGTACGGACGCCACCAGAACGACATCGAGAACGGCCGCACCATCGTGTCGTTGCGGCTCATGAAGAGGTCCTTGACCGGCTTCACGTAGGCCTGGTCGTAGCCCGTGTAGTGGCCATCGGCGTAGTGGTTGTTGTCGAAGTGGTCTTCGAACTGCGCGCCCGGAAGCAGCATGCGGACCGGCTCGAGGCGCACGTCACCGACATCCCCGCCGCGCGTGGTGCTCGGGAAGATGTTGTTGACGATGCTCTTCGGACCGCGCAAGGCGGGCTGGATGTGGTGATGGCTCTTGCTCTTCCAGGCCACACCGAAGGGGTACGTCGTGACCCACTTGGCCCCGCTGCCCATGGCGATGCGCGACTCGAAGTCGTCCTGGGAATCGAGCGTCCAGCTCGCGGTGGCCTCGGAGCCGATTTCCACGACCTCACGCACGCTGGACTCGGCGATCTGCTCGCCAGCGCGGTTGTTGAGCGCGACACGTGCCTCCATGTGATAGACGTCGAGCGTCCGGAAGCACCACGGCGCGGTCCCGAAGCGCAGCTCGGAGCTGTTCGGGTTGATGGCGTTGAGGTAGAGGGCCGCTTCCTGCGTACGGGTGATGTCGCTGGAGCTGACCTTGACGTCCAGCCAGCGGCCGAAGTCCTCGGCATTGCGGAACGGGCCACTCTCGCGCTTGCCCGAGTCCGTGTCGGCACGCACCGGACCCTTGCGATCCTCGACGATCTCGCCAGCGAGGCGCCAGGCCAGTTCGGGCGTGACGATCTGTTCCTTGCTCTCGGCGCGCCAGAGCTGGATGTTCGCCATCACCGCATACAGCACCTCCTGCGAGGCGGTGTTGATGTTGATCGGGAAGGGCGCGAGGGCGGCGATCTTGGTCTCGCCTCCCTCGAACTTGACGTTCTCGCGCTCGGCCTCGGGCACGCCGGCGGCCACGCTGCCGGAGATGGTGACAAACGAGCCGCGGCGGCGGCCACTCATGTCGCCGACCTTGTCGAGGACCTGGTACACGGTGCGGACGCCGTTGCTGATGCGCGCGATCGTGCCGGGGTTGATGTAGGACGTCGTCCCGGACGGGTTGCTCAGGAAGTCCCGCAGCTGGATCTCATCCGGATCGCTGCCATCCACGGACGCCGGAAGCTCGTTGACGACGAGCTGGTCGGCGAGCCACTCCCCCGAACCTTCGCGCTTGCTCCATGCGGTGAGGTAGGGCATCACGCGCTCGAGGCGCTCGGCCGTCAGGACCCCGTCTTCGCCCCAGTTGCTGATGGAGCGCAGGGCCTGGAGGTTCTCGAAGGGGCTCACCTCGCCGGGGCGGGAGGCGATGAGGTGGGTCGCGAGCTTGTAGGCCGTGTAGTCGATGACGGGCGTA
>JARGNS010000284.1 GCA_029213105.1 Planctomycetota bacterium | reverse complement strand
CGCCGGCGCTCTCTTGCCGCGCGGCGGCGAGGAAGGCGTCCTCGACGCGCACGCCGATGGTGACGCGTACCCAGTCGTCGGTCCGACCGCGCCGGGCGGTGCCCACGAGCAGCAGGCCATCCCAGGCCGAGACGTGCATGCCCGTCTGCTGGCCGACGCCCTGCAGGACCCGGGGCGCGCGCAGGCCGGGGCGCTCCGTGCCGCGCCCGAGGGGCACGAAGAGCAGGGGCAGGTCGGTGCCGGAGATCGCCACCGTGCCGGTGAGCCCGCCATCCAGGGCGGCGGTGCCGTAGAGGCGCGCCACCCGGTGGATCTCCCCGTACTGCCCCGGCTCGATCTCCGTGGCGAGGTGGCGTGCGAGGCGGCGGGCGGCATCGCGCACGCGGGAGAGCGCATCGTCGAGGCGTCCTTCGACCCGCTGTACTTCGTCGCGCACACGGGCGGTGTGCTCGGCTTCGGTGCGCTCGGTGTTCTCGCGATCGACCAGGAAGATCGTCGTCGCCAGGGGGACGAGGGCGGCGACGAGCACGCCGGTTGCCAGGCGCCAGGTGAGGTAGCGCAGGCGCCCGGCGGCGTCGACCACCAGCAGCACGACGAGCATGAGGGCGACGGCCAGCCCGATGATCCACGCCAGGCGTGCGCGCGCGTCGGCCGCGGCGGCGGCTTCCGGTCGCGGCGCCACGAAGTCGACCCACGCGTCCTGCCCCAGGTCGGCGCGTACCCGGACGCGCTCGACGTCTCGCGGGAGCGGCGTCAGGTGGGCGGCGAAGTCCGGCTGCCCCGGGGCGAGCACGAGGCTGTCGCGCCCGGCCCCGTCACTGACCACGCGGATGGCGCTGGCTTCGTCCGCCCGCCCCGTGCGCGCCACGGTCGCGGCGACCACCCGCAACGTGCCCCCGGGACCGACGTTCTCGAGCGTGAGGGAGGCGGCGACGCGCCCGGGATCCAGGGGGATCGGGACGGCCTGCTGCACATGGCTGAAGCCCGTGGAGTCCTGCCAGCGGAAAGCCTCCCGGCTCAGGGCCCCGGTCGGGCGGCGGATGCCCGGCAGGAGGCGCCCGGCCGTGAGGTCCTCGCCGTTGCGCAGCTCCCGGACGGCGGCTTCGGTGCCGCCGGCGTAGCGGATCCGTACGCGCGCCAGCACGTGGTCCCCGAGGAGCTGGGGGAAGGCGCGCTGGGGGCTGAGCAGCAGCCACAGGCGATCGGCACCGCCCAGCGGCGGCAAGGGCGCCTCGAGGGTCTGCCCGGGCTCCAGGGTGCGCCCCTGGTTGGGGCCGCGACCATGGGCCAGGACCGGGACGCCGTCGCGGGTCGTGCCCGTCAAGAGCAGCGGGACGGGGGGCGGCGGGCCCGTGCCCACCTGCAGGGCGCGCACCGCCCGCAGCGTGGCTGCGGGGGCGTCCGGGTCGGGCACGAAGCCGATCTGCTGCCAGGCGTGCACGGCCTCGGGGCGGATGCGCGCGAAGCGGCGTGCCTCGGTGGCCTCGCCGGCTTCTCCGAGGACCAGGGGATGGCGTTCCTCGACCGCGCCGGGGGCCCGCAGGGTGATCTCGCCGAAGCGGATGGCCCGCGCGCCACTCTGTCGCCGCACGGCCGTGGCCAGCTCGATCTCGAACTCCAAGCCGAAGCGCGCGTCGTCGGCGCCGGCGAGCACGAAGGTCTGGGGCCGACCGAGGGGGATGGCGTAGGCGGGCACCGCGCCCGTGCGGTAGGCGCCCTCCGGGTGCAGGGCGACCGGTGCGGCGTCCGTGACGCCGGCCCGGGCCGGGACGCGGCTGCCGCGCAGGAGCGACTCCAGGGGCCGCGGGGCGCGGAGGTCCGAGCCCAGGTAGGGGGCGCTGTCGGTCGCCACGCGCCCGGCGGCGGTGGCCAGCGTGGCGAGCCGGCCGCGGACGGCGGCTTCCTCCGCGTCGGCGGCCAGGCGGGCTTCGATCACGATGGCCCCCGTGGCGAGCACGACCACGCCCAGGGCGATCAGCTTGCGGCGCGGCCCGAGCCCGGCCAGGCGGCCCGCCCCCGGCCCCGCGAGGAAGAGGACCGCCGCGGCGCCGAGCGCCACGAGCCCCAGCCAGCCGAGGCCCCCCTCTTCGTCGGCGGGGGCGGCCGCCTGGGGGGCGGCGCGTGCGGGCAGCTCGAGGACGCCGACGGTACAGGTAGAGATCGAAGCCCGGGTTCCAGGACAGGTAGGACTCGGGCGCCGCGCCCGGGTCGTCCGTGTCGTTCAAGGCCAGCGCGAAGCCGAGGCGCGTGGCCCCCGCGTCGTGGATGCCGACGTTGGCGAGCGGGATGCGGACCTCGGCGTCGTAGCCGCCTGCGCGCTCCGGCCCCCGCACGACCTCGATGCCGCGCAGGCCGCCATCGTCGAAGACCTGCCGCCGCCCCTGGTAGACGACGCCCCAGGGCAGCTCGGCGTTGGCCGGCATCAGGAAGATCTGGCGGCAGGCCGGGCTGAAGTGCTCGGGGGGCTCCCCCTCCGCCGCCAGGCCCGCGTTGATGAACAGCTCGAACGAGTCTCCGTGCCACCAGGCGCGCTCGGGGTCGTGGAAGACCACGTCGTCCGTCACGGCCAGGGCCAGGTAGAGGTGCTCCCCGTGCACCGCGACCCGGACCTCGGCGGAGGCGTCCTCCGGCCCGGTCCAGGCGTCTGCCAGGCGCGGGTGGAGCTGGGCCTGGGTGCCGATGGTCAGGCGGGCGCTCGCCGGGACGGCTGCCCACTCCTCCAGGCGCCCGTCCAGGCGGGGGGCCTGGGCCAGCCGTGCGGCCTGGACCGTCAGCGCGCGCGGCGGGGCCAGGGGATGCTCGGCGCCCCGGGCGAGGGGGGCCAGGAGCGCCACGGCGAGCAGGATGCAGCCCACCCGCCCCGCACGGGCCTGCCACGGCGCGAGGCGGCGGAAACGGCGTCGAGCGGCCGATTGGGTGGGCTGATTCCCGCCGGCGGGGCTGGCCATCCAGGGCCCTTTCCTTGGGCTTGGCGGGGAAAAGGCAGGGCGCTCCGACCGTCGGAGGCGATTCCGCCGCAGGATTCCGCCAGGGCTTGAGGAGTCTACCGCCAGGGCGCCATGGCGTCAGTCCCGCGGCGGTCCGGAAAAGCGCGCCCCAGGGCCCGTGGGATTGCGGAGCCGCAGCGAATCGACCGATCTCCTGGGGTAGGGGGGCACCGCTGCCGCCCCAGGGAGGTCTCATGGCCCGTCGATTCGCCGCTGCGCTCGTATCCGCCTGTGTCCTCCTCGGAGCCTGGGCCGCCCACGCCCAGGCCGATGAGACGCGCCGCTCGACGCTGCAGTTGGCCGCCATCCACGGCCTCACCCACACGGACAAGGGCAACCATGTGCTGCTGGAGCGGGGCACCGTCCGGCTGCGCGCCTACCCCGGGACGGCCACGATGCTCGTCTCGGGCCGTCAGTTCCGCGTCAAGGACCGCTTCGAGCGTGAGGGCGGCCGCGTGATGGTGAGCCCGCGGGTGCAGCGCTTCATGGCCCGTCAGCTGCGTGAGGCCCGCACGGTGGTCCTGACGACGCCGGCGCGCACGACCAGCCGCACGGGCGCCCGGCCGCCCCTCGAGCCCCTGCCGCCGCGCATGACGCGCGTCAAGCGCGAGCCGCGGAAGACCCGCACGACCCCCCAGCCGAAGCCGGCCCCCAAGCCGCGCACCACCGCCCGCGCCGATCGCGGCTGGATCCCGGGTGTCGACGAGCGTCCCTGGAAATGGATCGTGATCCACCACTCGGACGACCGCTCGGGCAACATGGCGAAGTACGACCGCATCCATCGCGAGGAGAACGGGTGGGAGAACGGCTGCGGCTACCACTTCGTGGTCGGCAATGGCTCGCTCTCCGGGGACGGCCAGATCGAGATCGGCCCGCGCTGGAAGGCGCAACTCCAGGGCGCCCACGCCAAGGTGCCGGGCAACCGCTTCAACGAGAAGGGCATCGGCATCTGCCTCGTCGGGGACTTCGATGAGGGCGGTCGCCGCCCCACGCCGGCCCAGATGGAGGAGCTGGTGCGACTCATCCGCTGGCTGCAGGCGCGCTACCGGGTCCAGGACGCGGACCTCCGGGGCCACTGCGACTGCTGCACGACCCAGTGCCCCGGCCGCTTCTTCCCCTGGGACGAGCTGCGCCAGCGCCTGCGCTAGGCGCCTCCGCCGCAGCCGGGTCCCTGGAGTCGGGTCCCTGGAGTCGGGCCCCTGGAGTCGGGCCCTCGGCCCGCAAACCGGCGGGCCAACCGTTGGGACGCCCCTCATAGCTGGTAACCGGGTTCCCAGCGTGGGCTAGAGTGGATGGGATGACGTCGTCGCCCGACCCCGAACTGGAGCGCTGCCTGCAGGCCGCCGTGGCCCAGGGCGAGGCCTCGGAAGTGCTGCGCATCGCCGACGAGCTGCAGCGCGGGGGCCGCTTCGCCGAGGCCCGCGACCTGCTCGAGAAGGCCTGGGCCGCCCTGCCGAGCGAGCCGCGCATCGCGACCCGCCTGCTCGACATCCTCAAGCGCTACCACGGCTGGCGCCGCTTCGACGAGATCGCGAGCGCCGCCCTCGATGCGCACCCGGGCAGCAGCGACCTGTGGTTCGCGGTCGGCTGCGGCGTCGAGGTCCGGCGGGACTGGACGGCCGCCTGCGAGGCGTTCGGCAAGGCCGCCGCCCTCGCCCCGGACGAGGTCGAGCCGGTCCTGCGCATGGCGCGCATGTACCGGATGGAGGGCCAGGTGACGGAGGCGATCCGGGTCCTCTCCCAGTCGCTGCGGCGTCATCCCACCGTGGCGCCCCTGCACGCGGGCCTGGGGTACGCATGGATCCAGGAAGAGCGCCCCGAGAAGGCCGTGCGCTGCTTCCGCAAGGCGCTGGAGTACCAGCCCGACTGGCAGCCCTACCTCAACGATCTGGCCGGTGCGCTGATGCTGTGCGAGCGCTGGCGCGAGGCGGCCGAGGCCGCGATGGAGTCGCTGCGCGAGCGCAAGCGCAACGAGCGGGCCTGGACCGTCTATGCGATCGCCAACGCGCGCCGGGGGGACCAGGCGCGGGCCGAGCAGGGCTACCGCAACGCGGTCCGCGCGGCGCGCGAGCCCGGGCGGGCCAAGGGCAACTACGGCCTCTTCCTCTCGCGCAACCCCGAGCGGTTCCTGGAGGCCGTCCGCCTGCTGCAGGAGGCACGCGAGGTCCACCCGGACTGGGACGAGGTCGGCAACCGCCTCGCCCAGATCACGAAGCGCGCCTGACCGGCGCGGGTCCCGGCCCGCCGCCCCACGAAGGGGCCCGGACGTCCGGCCCGGGCGCCGCCGAAGCGGCACCGCG
>JARGNS010000283.1:1846-5296 GCA_029213105.1 Planctomycetota bacterium | reverse complement strand
GATACGTCCGTGCCCGACCCACGCCGCTTCAAGAGCTTCTCCGACGCCCTGCGCGGCTGGATGCGCCACGAGACCGAGCTCTTCGTCGAGGCCATCATGCGCGAGGATCGCAGCATCCTCGATCTGATCGATGCGCCCTTCACGTACCTCAACCAGCCCCTGGCCGAGCACTACGGGATCAAGGGTGTGGAGGGCGGCGAGTTCCGTCGCGTGGACCTCGTGGATCGACCCGAGCGCGGCGGCCTGCTCGGCCAAGCGTCGATCCTCACGCTTACGAGCTACCCGCACCGGACCTCGCCCGTGTTGCGTGGCAAGTGGGTCATGGACGAGCTGCTGGGGACGGCTCCGCCGCCGCCGCCGCCGGGGGTCGGCACACTCGAGGCCCAGTCCCCGGAGTTGCTCAAGCTCTCCGTGCGCGAGCGCCTGGCCGTGCACCGGGCCGACCCGGCGTGTGCCGTCTGCCACGACTCGATGGACAACCTCGGCTACGGGCTCGAGAACTTCGATGCCGTGGGCGCCTGGCGCACGCGCGACGGGATGGCCAAGCTCGATGCGAGCGGTGTGCTGCCCGGGGGGCACGCGTTTCAGGGGCCGGCTGAGCTCAAGCAGATCCTGCGTGCGGATCCGGGCGTGCCCCGCTGCTTCGCCGCGAAGCTGCTGACGTATGCCCTGGGGCGCGGCCTCGAGCCGTACGACCGCCCCGCCATCCTCCAGATCGTCCGAGAGGCCAAGGAACGGCGTCTGCGCTTCCGGGCCTTCGTGCACGCCATCGTCGCCACCGATGCGTTTACCATGCGCCGTACCGCCGGAGACTCCCGATGACCCAGCGCCCGTCCGACCGCAGCCTTGCTTCTCGCCGCACCCGGATCCACCGTCGGACCTTGCTGCGCGGCCTCGGGCTGGCGGTGGCCCTGCCGTGGTTCGAGGCCATGGGAGGGGGACTGCTGCCCGGGGCAAGCCCGGCCTTCGCGGAGGACCCCAAGGACGGACCGCCGCTGCGGCTGTCGTGGCTGTTCTTCCCCAACGGCGCGCACATGCCCGACTGGACTCCGAAGCGCGAGGGCGCCGACTACAAGTTGCCGTGGATCCTCGAGCCGCTGGAGGCGCACCGGCAGGACCTGCTCGTGCTCTCGGGTCTCGCGCAGGACCAGGTGCGTGCCCACGGCGATGGTCCGGGGGACCATGCGCGCAGTGCGTCCGTGTTCCTGACGGGCGCCCACCCGGTCAAGACGGCCGGGGCGAACATCCGCGTGGGCACGTCCGTCGACCAGGTGGCCGCCGCGAAGATCGGGGGCGCCACACGCTTCGCCTCGCTCGAGCTCGGCGTGCAGGGCGGACGCCAGAACGGCGGCTGTGACTCCGGGTACAGCTGCGCCTACTCGAACAACATCAGCTGGCGCTCGCCGACGACGCCCAACGCCAAGGAGCGCAACCCGCGTCTGGTGTTCGAGCGTCTCTTCCTCGGCGGCAAGCCGGGAGAGACCTCGACCGAGCGCGCGCGCCGCATCCGTCGGCGCAAGAGCATCCTCGACTTCGTGGGCCGCGATGCCGCCGATCTGCGCAAGCGTCTTGGTACGAGCGATCGGGCCAAGCTCGATGAGTACCTGACCGGGGTACGCGAGATCGAGCAGCGCATCGAGAAGACCGAGCGGATCCAGGAGGACGGGACCAGTCCCGCGGCCACCCATCCGATTCCCACGTCGAAGCCGAAGGGGACGCGCGAGCACATCCGGCTGCTCTGCGACCTGATGGTGCTCGCCTTCCAGACCGACACGACGCGCATCGCGACCTTCATGTTGGGCAATGGTGGCAGCAACCTGAAGTACCCCGAGGTCGGCGTGCACGAGAACCACCACGGCATCTCGCATCACGGCAAGGACCCCAAGAAGGTCGACAAGATCCGCCGCATCAACCGCTTCCACATGGGTGAGTACGCCTACCTGCTCGAGCGCATGAAGGCGGTCAAGGAAGGCGACGGGACGCTGCTGGACAACAGCCTCGTTGTCGTCGGCAGCGGCATCGGTGATGGCAATCGCCACAACCACGACAACCTGCCGATCCTCATGGCGGGCCGCGGTGGGGGCACCATCAAGACCGGACGCCACATCGTCTACCCGCGCTGGACGCGGCTGAACGATCTCTACCTGGCGATGCTCGCCCGGGCCGGTGCACCCACGGCCAGCCTCGGGGACTCGACCGGCATCTTGCCCAAGCTCGGCTAGCGCCGCCGCGACTTGCCCTGGGCCTTGGCGACCAGGCCCAGGAACTCGGCGCGGCGACCCATGGGGTCTGCGCCCTTCGCTGCGCCGGTGAGCTCCTCCACGAGGGCGTAGCTGGCCTGCCCGCGATGGGGCGAGTGGCGCAGCAGCATGCCGAAGGCCGTGACCCCGGCGGCCCACTGGAAGTCGCGATCGGCCTGTTCGAAGCCGAGTCCCTTGTCGAAGACGTTGCGCTCCACGAGGGCACTCGTGCTCCCGTCGGGCTGCTTCCAGCGCAGGCGCCAGATGAACAAGGCGTCCTGCTGGGGCTGGGGCTGGTCCTTCCCTGCCTTCGGGGAGGGGGCCTCCTTGGGCTTGGGCGGTCCCGCGACGAAGGGGTTGGCGTCCACCGGGTTCGGGAGACCGACGCCCGTGGGGACGAGCTCGTAGAGCGCGGTGACCTCGTGGCCCGCCCCGATGTCGCCGGCGTCCTTGCTGTCGTCGTTGAAGTCCTTCGCGGCGAGTCGGCGGTTCTCGTAGCCGAGCAGGCGCCAGGCGTGGACGGTCTTCGGGTTGAACCAGACCTGGAACTTCACGTCCTTGGCGATGGTGATGAGGGTGCCTTCCATCTGCTCCACCAGGACACGCCGGGCCTCGGCCAGGCTGTCGAGGTAGGCGTAGTTGCCGTTGCCGGCGTTGGAGTAGGCCTCCATCTTGCCGTCCTGCAGGTTGCCCGTGCCGAAGCCGAGCACGCTCAGGTAGACGCCGCCCTTGGCCTTCTCCTGCACGAGCCTCGTGAGGCCGGGGCCGTCCGCCACACCCACGTTGAAGTCGCCATCCGTACACAGGATGACGCGGTTCACGCCCTCCTTCTGGAAGTGCTTCTGGGCCTCGGCGTAGGCCAGCTGGATGCCCCCCGCGCCGTTGGTGCCACCGCCGGCCTTGAGCGAGCGGATCTTGGCGAGGAGGACGTCGCGCTGATCCCCATTCGTGGACTCGAGGGCGAGGGTGGCCGTGCTCGCGTAGGTGACGATGGAGATGCGATCGCGCGCGTCGAGATTCTCGACGAGCATCTCGAGGCCGGACTGCAGCAGGGGGAGCTTGTCTTCGTCGCGCATGGACCCGGAGACGTCCACCAGGAACACGAGGTTGCTTGTGGGGCGCGCCTCACGCTGGATCTCCTTGCCCTTCAGCGCGATGCGAGCCAGGCGGTGCTTGGGGTTCCAGGGGCAGGCCGCGACCTGGATGTGCT
>JARGNS010000283.1:0-1836 GCA_029213105.1 Planctomycetota bacterium | reverse complement strand
CGCGAAGGGCTCCTTGGCGTCCGCCGCGGGCGCCGGGTAGGCGTAGTCGAAGTAGTTGACGAACTCCTCGATCCGCACGGCGGCCGGGTGGGGGCGCTGGCCGGCGGTCAGGAGGCGTCGCACGTTGCTGTAGGACGCGCTGTCGACATCGACGCTGAAGGTGGAGGTGTGGCCGCTGCGCTTCGTGACACGCAGGAACGTGTCGATGCCCGGATGCACGTACTGCTCGCCATGGACCTGGACGTTGTAGCCCGTCCACTGGCCGCCGGGGTACCAGCCCTTGTAGCGCAGGGCGAGCGTCGTGCCGGCCCGCTCCAGCTCAAGCTTGTACGACGTGCGGCCATGGGTGACGTTGTCCAAGCCGACCTTGGTGGCGGGCGACCCGAAGGTCGGCCGCCCCGGGCTGATGTACCCCACCCGTGCGGGCGGGAGGGCCCCTCCGGCTCCGCCGTACAGGCCCGTGGTCGTGGCCGTGTTGGGGGTGGCACCCACGCCGGCGGGCGTGGGGGGGGTCGGCGCCCCGGTTACCGGCTGCGGGGCTGCCGAAGGTTGGGCGTGACCCGCGCCTTGCGCGCCAAGACCTCGGAGAATGTCCCGCGCACGTTCATCCCGCAGACCTTCCTCGGGCTGCGAGCCGGCCGAGATCGCCGGCCCGGATCCGGGCAGGTGGACTTCCGTCACCGGCGCCGGCTGCGCACGCGGGTCGGCCATCGGTGCGGGGGACCCGGTGGGGGTGAGCCCCGGCAAGGTCGCGGGATCCGCTTCGCCGCCGGGCACCGCCTCGCCGGCTTCGGGGAAGAGCTCCCCCCAGGCTGCTGGGGCCGGCTCGTGGATCGTGCCCGCCTCGCGGCCGGTGGGGCCGGCTGTGAGCTCGGATGACTCGGTGGTGCCTTCCGTGAGGCCGTCGTTCGCCTTGCGGATCTGGAAGATCGCGACGCCGCAGAGGAGGCACGCCGCAAGCGCCGCGACGGTCCTGAAGGCGAAGTGGCCGCCACGGCGGGGCGTAGCCTCGGTCTCCTCGTGGGGCGCGAGGACGGCATCCTTGCGAGCCGCGTCCAGGCCTTCTCCGGCAGGCATGCTGGCGAAGCCGCGCTCGAGCTCGTCGCCCAGGCTGCGCAGGGCCTCGACCTCGGCCCGGGCTTCGGGAGACGCCTCGAGGAGCCGCTCGATGGCGGCCGCCTCGTCGGGCTCCATGCCGCTCGAGAACTCGGGGTCGAGGGCGTAGGCGGTCAGCCGGGGATCCTCCGGGGAGAGATCGGTCGGGGGCATGCCGTCGGGGGGGATCGAGTTGGGGTTGCTCACGATTGGCTCCTCTCGCAGGCGGCCGACTGGGGCGGCGCCATGCGACGGCGCAAGGCCGCCATGGCGCCGTGCAGCAGCACGCCGACGTGGCTGATGGAGGCGCCGGTGACGCTCGCGATCTCGCGGTACGAGAGCGCGTCCTGGAACCTGAGCCGCAGGACCTCCTGCTGGCGCGCGGGCAGATCCTGCACGAACGCGAAGAGACGGTTCGTCTCCTCGGCACGCTCGGCGGAGCGCTCCGCGGAGTGCCGTCCCGCACTGCCGTTCACGGTGGCGGGGTCGGTCAGTCCGCCAGTCTGTTCGAGCAGGTGCATGCGGCCCTCCTTGCGCAGGTGGTCGATGGCGAGGTTCCGGCATACGCGATAGAGCCACGGGCGGGCCCGGTCGGGGGGCGGGGGGCGGTCCGTGCGGCAGAGCCGCAGGAACGCCTCCTGCACCACATCCCGGGCCGTCTCGAGGTCGCCCAGCAAGCGGCGGACGTACGCCACCAGGGCCCGCTCGTCGCGGTCCAAGGTGGCGCTGATCCAGCCTGCC
>JARGNS010000282.1 GCA_029213105.1 Planctomycetota bacterium | reverse complement strand
ATGCTCATGCGCGGCGAGCGCGTCTCCCACACGCTCCAGCCCACCGCCCTGGCGAACGAAGCCTATGCGCGCCTCATCGACAGCACGCGCGTGCATCCGCGCGACCGCTCGCACTTCCTCGCCCTCGCGGCGCGGGCCATGCGACGCATCCTGGTCGACCACGCGCGCAAGCGCCAGGCGGCCAAGCGCGGTGGGGGCTGGGAGCAGGTCACCCTTGCGGATATCCGTACGGACGCACGGGACGCCCTCGATCTCATCGCCCTCGACGAGGCGCTCGCCGAGCTCGTCGTCCTCGACGAGCGCAAGGCGCTCATCGTGGAGCTGCGCTACTTCGCGGGCATGAGCGTCGCCGACGTCGCCCAGGCGCTGGACCTCTCGGAGGCTTCCATCCGCACGGACTGGTACACCGCGCGGGCCTGGCTCGGCGCGCGCCTGGGTGCCGGCGCCTGAGCGTCGTCCACGCGGCAGCGCGGCCCGTACGTGGAAGCGCAAGCATGGCGGCCGCCAGTCCGTGGCAAGACCGGCCCGCGAGGCCCCGGCCGTTCCCGGGCGCGGGCCGGACGGGCTTCGCGCCACGATTGAATCGGTCCGGCACGCTATCCTGACGGCGATCCGGGGGGCTCCAGGATGGTGCAGTGGTTCTTCCAGTCCGTCTCGCGGCGCGCAGGCCTCCTTCTCGCCCTGCTGCTGCTCGCGGTACTCGTGTCCCCGGCACGCGCGGAGGACACCCCCGAGGATGAGGCCCAGAAGGCGGCTGCCAAGCAGGCCCTGGCCTTCGAGAAGGGGCTCACGCGCATCGTCGGGTACTACCGCCGCGCGAAGTGCGACAAGGGCCTGAAGGCGCTGAAGGCCCTGCTGGCCCAGCACGAGACGAAGCCCTACGTGATCGGACGACGCGCCGTGCTCTCCGACCTCGCGCGCCGACTCGCCTTCGGCGCGCGGTACAAGCAGCCGACGGCCGACGACGTGATGCTCGGCAAGGTCACTACGTGGGAGCCCGCCAAGGGGCGCATCAAGATCCACTACAAGCGCGAACAGTCGGCGCGCTTCCGGCGCCCCGGCGGCGGCGTCACGGTGTTTCCCGCGGACACGCGTGGCCCGTTCCTGATCCAGGTCTGGGGCAAGCTGTTCCCGTACGAGACGAGCGACGCGCCCTGGATCAAGTTCGTCGGAGATACGGACCCGACGACGAAGAAGGCGCACGCGTTCGATGTCGTCTACGGATCGCCCAAGCGCACGGTCAATGACCGCGACGTCTGGTTGCCCGCGCGCATCACGCACTCGCATGGCCGGACGCGCAAGGTCGTGTCCAAGAAGGATGACATCCCGGCCGCCATCGGGCGTCCCTACAAGATGGAGCTCAAGGTCACCGAGAAGCAGGTCGTCGCGGGCCTGAACGGGAAGCTCGTCGGCAAGGCGAAGAAGCCCAAGGGCATGTGGGGCTGGGTCGGCTTCACGGCGCCGTCCTGGACGACGCTCATCTTCAGCGGGTACATCGAGCCGGCGTACGTACAGGAGCGGATCGACAAGATCGTGCAGGAGAACCTGCGCGAGTTCCGCGAGCGCTACAAGCGGGAGGAGCATCTTCCCGCGTGGCTGTTCGAGGCCGCGAGCGCCGCGCCGACCGTCAAGCAGCGTGACCTTCCCGTCGAGCTCGACCAGAAGCACTGGTCTTCGGTGCGGCTGGTCAACCGCCAGATCAAGAACAAGGAGTGGGAGGCCGTCGGCAAGCAACTCGAGACCCTGTCCCAGGAGGGCGTGCCGGCCCCGGTCGTGGCCTGGCTCGAGGCGCAGGCCCTGGCGGGGCAGGGGGCCGACGAGCAGGCCCTCGCGGCGCTGGACCGTTGCCTGGGCGCGACGCCGGACTTCCTGAAGGCCCAGCTCCTGCGCGGCCAGGCCCTCGGACGCCTGCGGCGGCCCGCCGAAGCCCTGACGACCTTCCAGGCCGCGCTCGCCAAGCACGCCGACGATCCCCAGGCCTACGAGGCTGCGGCCTTCGCCATGTTGCTCGCCGGGCGCGCGGACGCGGCCCAGAAGATCGCCGAGTCCGCGGCCCGTCGCGGCGTGGTGTCGAAGGAACTCGATGCGCTGGCGCTCATCGTGGTCAAGGCCACGAAGGGGCCCCAGTGGCCGACGGTCTACGAGATCAAGTCACGCAACTACCACATCGTCTCCGACATCAGCAAGACGGCGTGCGTCGAGGCGTCGAAGCTGCTCGAGCAGGCGCTTACCAGCTACCGGGTGAACTTCCACTGGGTCACGCGCGACAAGTCCCGGCTGTTCCCCGTCTACATCTTCAGCGGCCAGGTCGGCTTCATGCAGTACGTCGCCGACCTCGAGGGCCTGATGGGGCGGCCGAACGAGCACGTGGCCGGGCTCTACAGCGGCGTCCTCAAGCAGCTCCTGATCTGGAACCTGCCCGACAAGCAGGACATGCTGGAGACCATCCGTCACGAGGGCTTCCACCAGTACCTCGATCGGTTCATGCCCGACCCGCCGACCTGGATCAACGAGGGCCTGGCCGTCTACCACGAGAACGCCGAGTCGGTCCGCGGCAGCCTGAAGTTCGGCCAACTGCATCCGCGTCGGCTCGCCTTGCTCCTCGAGAAGGGGTTCTTCCCACTCGAGGAGTTCGTCTTCCAATCACACCCCGACTACTACAAGGGAGGCTTGCGCAGCTACGCCCAGGCGTGGTCGCTCATCCACTTCTTCAAGCACGGCAAGTCGAAGTACCGGAAGATCTTCAAGCAGATGGTCGAGGACATGCAGACGCTGTCCGCGCGCGAGGTGCTCGCGAAGCACTTCTCGCCCCAGGCCCTCCGGGAGATGGAGCCGGACTTCCGCGCGTACGTGCGTGCTCTCAAGCCCTGACGGACCCACCTCGCCATGATCGATCCCGCCAACTACGCCCCGATTCTCACGCTCGAGGAGTTCGCCGCCCTGCGCGACTCCCAGGATCTGGGCAAGGTCGTCTGCACCTCGGGCGGCTACGACCCGATCCACCCGGGCCACGTCTCCTGCATCGTGGAGTCGAAGGCGCTCGGCGACACGATGGTCGTCGTCGTGAACGGGGATGCCTTCCTGCGCACGAAGAAGGGCAAGGCCTTCATGTCGCTCGACACGCGCTGCAAGATCGTCTCGGCCTTGCGTGGCGTGGACTACGTCGTCGCCTTCGAGATCGAGGGGGACATGACGGTCGCGCCCGCGCTGCGGGCGATCCGCCCGAACGTGTTCACGAAGGGGGGCGATCGCAAGAAGGGCTCCACGATGCCGCCGTCGGAGGAGCAGGCCTGCGAGGAGTTCGCCATCGAGTTGATCGACAGCGTCGGCCTGGACAAGGCCTGGTCCTCATCGGACTCCCTGCGGGACTGGGGGGAGTTCGTCCTCGCGAACCAGGGCACCTAGTCGCGCGCGCGTCCATCCCGGTAGCATGCGTCCATGAGCGAACAACCGTCGTACGACATGCACATGGACATCCTCTTCGGGGCCCTGACGAAGGTCGACGTGCCCCGCCTCGTGGAGGAGTGCCCCTCGGATTGGTGGAACCAGACGCTCTGCGAGGTGAACGACTGCGTCGTGCGACTCGGGATCATCCGGGGTGAGTTCCACTGGCACAAACACGACGAGGAGGACGAGTTCTTCTTCGTACTGCAGGGGACGCTGCACATCGACGTCGAAGACGGCGAGGGCGTCGTGCTCGGGGTTCACGAGGGCTACACCGTGCCGCGCGGGATCGTGCATCGCACACGCGCTCCCGAGAAGGTCGTGATGCTGATGATGGAGAAGGGCGGCGTCGTGCCGACGGGGGATCAGTGAGCGCAGCCGGCGCGTGTCGCCTTCGCTACCCCGCCTCACGCAGCCAGTAGCGCAGGCGGGCCTCGGCATCCTCGACCGTCATGTGCAGGGAGGCGGCGAAGGCCTTGTCCACGTCGAGGCCGCCCGCGAGCGCAGCCAGCAGGGCGTTGACCTCGGTCTGGGTGCGGGCTTCGTGCAGCCAGGCGACGAACGCGTAGGCCGCAAGGAAGTCACGCGGGCCCATGCGGCCGATCTTGAGGCCGAGCGTGAGCCGGAGCGTCGCCGGATCGTCGGAGAGCATGAGCTTGCGCGCTTCGGCGAACCAATTCGTCTTGCTGCTGAAGAGGCTCTTGAAGAGCGGGTCCTGGCCGTAGCGCCCGAAGTCGACGGTGAAGGACAGGTGCGTGCCCGTGAGCCACGTCATGTTGTAGAGCGAGAAGCCGTCCGCGACCCAGCCGGGCATCCAGCCGCTGCGGCCTTCCGCGTAGCGCAGGCTCAGCAGGTGCTGGGTCGTGACCGAGATGCATGAGTCGAGCGTGCCGCCCTGCGTCTCCATGAGGTCCACGAACTGACCGTGTCCGATGTAGGCGCCGCTCAACTCACGCAGCAGCTTGCGGTCGCCCTGCACGGTCGGATGGTTGTCGACGACGGCTCGGAAGTCCTCGCGGCCGCGCATGATGTAGAACGCGAAGTAGTCGCGCGTCTCGAACGTACCGCCGAACTGGGTGGCCATCAGTTGCTCGGTGGCGTGGGCCAGGCGGATGCACGAGTCGAGCATGTCGACGGAGACGGTGCCGAAGGCGGCCACGCGCTTGGTGCCGCGGCCGGGCTTCCAGGCCAGGGGCACGGTGCCTGCAGCATCGGGCAGGGTGCGCGTTTCGATCTTCGGGCGTGCAGCCAGCGCCGCCTTGGCGGCGGCCTGGATGGCGGCGCGACGCTTCAGGGAGCGCACGGTGCCGGTCGCGCGCCAGCGTCCCTCGTGCTGGACGCGATCCGCGAGGGCCTGCAGCGCCTCGTCGTCGCCGAGGATCGGCCGCCACGAGTCGACCGCATCCATGCGGGCTTGTTGCGACAGGGCGGGGTCCGCGTCGCGGATGGCTGCCAGGACGCGCGGGCGCAGGCCCGCCAGGATGGCGTCGCGCTGGGTGTGGAAGGCCGGCAGGTTCTTCGGCTTGCGATTGGACGGCGGCTTGTGGGGCTCGCGCCGGGTCCACGTGCCGTCCTTGCCCTTGCGGTACTTGAGCCAGCCGCGTGCCTTCTTGTGGTCGGGCTGGAGCGAGAGGATGACCGTGGCCAGCTCGTCGCGGGCGAGGAAGAGATGCTTCTTCACGCACCACGCGCCGAGCTCCGTGTAGGCGTCGACGAGCTCGGCGCGCAGCGCCGTGTCCGTCGAGGCGTAGTCCGCCGCGCGCACGGAGCCGGCTGCGAGGATCAGCAGCAGGGCGGCCGCGAGGGGGGCTGCGCCGCGGGCTCTCATGCGTGCGCCAGCCGCTCGAGCACGCCG
>JARGNS010000281.1 GCA_029213105.1 Planctomycetota bacterium | reverse complement strand
GGGCGGGGTGCTCGGATCGGTGCGGCCGATGCGGCGCGGGAAGGTGATCTCGAACCAGGCATGGCCTCCGCGGGCGATGTCGCCCTCGACGCCACGGGTCGGCAGCCCGGTGGTGCGGTTGGGTGCCATGCGATGGATGGAGCCCGGCAGGGGATCGCCCAGCGAGACGCCGGGCAGGGCGAACCAGCCGGTGCGCCCGGCGGCGCGTGCGACGAAGCGCAGCGTCACGTCGCGGCCCACCACCCGCTCCTGACTCACGGCGATCTGCACGTCCGCGACGCCGGCACGTTTGGAGACCCAGTCGCCGAGCGCGGCGAGCTTGGCCGCGAGGCGCGGCATGTCGCCGGCGATCGTCGCCGGGGTGCGGCGGGAGAGCGTCAGCTCGAGGCGCGGTGCTGCACGAAGGGGCTTGGCCGTAGGCACGGGCTTGCCGTCCTCGTCGAGCTTGGGCGCGTACTGGGTGTCCAGGCGCTCCTGGGCGGCCGCGACGGCCTCGGCCATGGGGAAGTCGTACCAGTTCCAGAGCCAGCGCCCCCGGCTCCAGTCCGCGCACTCGCTCGTCGGCCGATGGCCGAAGCCGAGGCCGTCGATGAAGCTGCCGACGACGGTCCGGTAGTGGGGCCAGTGCTTCGAGTCGCGCAGCGAGAAGGCGAAGTAGCGGTTGCAGGACTTGCAGATGGCGCGCTCGAGATCGACGCTGCCGCAGTGGTGGCAACCGGGGTTCTTGCCGCCGTCACAGACGTAGCCCTCCATGGGCAGGGGGCGCCCGCTGGCGAGCATGGCCAAGCCGATGAGGGGCTTCATGGTGCTGCCGGGCTCGACGGCAACCTGGCCGATGCGGCTCATGGTCAGCGGCACGGGCACGATGATGTGGCTGCGCCAGGTCTCGATGTCCAGCGACGGCTGCAGCGGCGTGCGGGGCTGCCAGACGCGCAGGCCCTCGGGGTGCTTCTTGGGTAGCACGCGGTCCTTGTCGTAGAGCTTGCCGAGGTCCTCGTTGAGGTCGAAGCGCGGGATCTCGGCCCACACGAGGATCTCGCCCGTGTAGGCATCGATCATCACGAAGCCGGCCGAGGGCTGCCCCCCGGGGAAGTACTCGCCGTGGTCGTTGGGCTTGGCGACATCGGCTAGGATCGCCTCGCCCTGACGGCTGACGTCGACGTCCACCGAGACGTGCAGGGTGTGGCCGGGGCGCGGCGGCGTGTCGTCGAGCACCTTGGTGAAGCGGCCCTGCTTGTCGAGTTGCTTGACCTGCTCCCCGGGGATGCCGTGGAGCTGGGCGTTGTAGGCGCGCTCGATGCCGCGCCGCCCCCAGCGTGTCTCCAGCGTGATGCGCTCCTCGCCGTAGCGCTTGCGCAGCGTGCGCACCTCCTCGCCGTCGCGCATCTTGGAGGTCCAGCCGAGCAACCACGGGGCGAAGTCCCCCTGGGGGTAGTGCCGCCGCAGGGTGTTCACCATGCGCAGCCCGCGGTAGCGGCCATCCTCGTCGGGGAGGACCATGCGCGCGATCTCGTCCGAGACGTGGCCGGAGATGAGGAACCGACGCTTGAGGAGATCCTCGCGCTGCTGCTTGAGGTAGGTCTCGAGGAAGACGGATGTGTCGCCCTTCTTGCGGGCCCGCTTCTCGATCCGGCCGACGATCGTCTCGACCTGCTTGATGCGCGCCGTGGCCTTGGCTGCGATCGTCCCGGGAACGAGCTCGAGGGCCTCCTCGAGCGCGCGCACGTCCCCGTCCGGGAGCTTCTCGAGGCGACCGCCCCCCTTCAGGGGCACGTCGGTGCGGGGGTAGGCATCCGTGGAGGCACGACCGGAGGCGCCCCGGCGGGTGTGGCGGGCGCAGGAACACGTACGGGGGATGTAGATGGTGCGCGTGCCGCGCTCGAAGTACATGGCGCCGCAATCCGCACAGCGGGCGCGCCCGCGGCGCTGCCACTCCCACGGCACGATCGCGAGCTGGAAGGCGTGGGTGTCCTCGGCCAGCGTCTTGCCGTCAGCGCTCACGATCGATCCGCGCCGGGCCTCGAGCGGCTGATGATGCTGACGCATCTCGCGGGCGATCTTCTCCCACTGCGCGCCATCGACGATCTGCAACTGCCCCGCGCGCAGCCACACGATGCCCAGTGCGATGCAGAACACGATGTAGAGCACGCGCAACCTACGTTGAAAACGCATGGGACCTCCCGCAGATCTCGTCGAAGAGGCCGAAGCGATCGAACACCGGATAGAGGCCCAAGGCCATCACGGTGGACCACAGCGCGACCGGAACGGCGTCGACGAACGCTCCAAACGTCACGACCCCGCCGCCGAGCGGCAGG
Organism: Planctomycetota bacterium; assembly: GCA_029213105.1. Taxonomy (GTDB): domain Bacteria; phylum Planctomycetota; class PLA2; order PLA2; family JAEUHO01; genus JAHEIK01. Next base: position 2,986 of record JARGNS010000281.1, on the reverse strand, counting down.
ATGCGAACCAGATACAACCAGCTGGCGAAGAGCACGCCCACGGCCGTGAGGGCGGCCCGCGAGGCCCCCTCGATGCGGCCGCGTGACTTGCGCCCCTCGCAGAAGATGAAGGCCACCGTGCCCAGGACGAAGCCATGGGTGCCGAAGGGGTCCAGCGAGACCCCATCGCGCACGAGCCCCAGCAGCACGGCCCAGCCCACGCAGCGGAAGCCGCGCGCCCGGAACGCCAGATAGAGAGCCATCACGGCCCACAGGTCCGGGGGGTGGCGATCGATGGAGAGCACCGACGGCACGAGATCCGGCACCGCCGTGGCCAGGAGCATCAGCAGGAGGAGGAAGACGAGGCTCAACGGCGGGACGGCGCGGGGGCCGTAAGCAGGACGATCACGTCGGTGGAGCGGTCGAGGTCCATGGCCGGGCGGACGGCCAGGACGGGCATGCGATCGCGATCGGGGTCGCGGACCTCGCTGACCAGCCCGACCAGCAGGTGCGCAGGCACACGCTCATCGAAGTTGGCGGTGAAGACAGGCGAGCCCTCGGGGATCACGCCGAGCCCGGACTTGAGCTGGACGAACTCCACCTCCATGTTGTCGGCCCCGTCGCGGGAACCGACCCGGCGCGCGTAGCCGCGCAGCAGCTTGCCCTTGCTCGTGCGGACGAACACCTCGAGGCGCGAGCGCGGATCGGTCAGCAGCTGCACGAGGGACGTGCTCGCGCGCGCCGTGCGGACGCGGCCGAGGTACGTGCCGCCCATGACGACCGTGTCCCCCACCCGGACGCCGTCGGCGGTGCCGCGGTCGAGCAGGATGGAGCGGCGCGTGGGCACGGGGTCGTGGGCGCGCAGGACGCGTGCGAGCACGCCACGCGGCAGCCGGTCGAGCTCGCCACGCTTGAGGACCTCGAGAACCTCGGCGCGCTGCAGCAGCAGGTCGCGCGCGCGCATGTGCTCGTTCCAGTGGCGGCGGTTCTCGAGTTCGAGCTCGCGGATGCGCGGGTCGTCGTCGGCCGCGTGGCTGGGCGTGCTGAAGACCTGCGGACTGGGCGTGAGCTCGGAGAACCAGCCGAAGAAGGCGCCCGTCGGCTCCTCGAGCAGCGGCACCCCGCTGGGCTTCAAGACCGGCAGGGCGAACAGGGCGATCAGGACCGCACCCCATGCATGTCGCTTGCGCAAGCGCATGCGCCACCCTCCACGCCCGTGGCTGCGACCGGAGCTCTCCGGCGCGCCAGGGGTCTATCTTGGGGGGCAATCGGCGTTTGCCCCCAGGATCTAGTATTCAACCGCGCCAGCGCCCTGCGTCAAGGCTCCCGCGGCGCCCCCGCCGTGGGGACGGGCTGCCCATGGAGGCTTCCCATGAGCCCGGGAGCAAGTGCCCCCGGCTCGTGCGCCTCCTCGGGGCTACTCGTCGCTCGAGTCGAGGGCGACGCGCAGGTCGCGGATCTTCTCGAGGAAGACGCCCGTGCCGCGTGCGACGGCCGTGAGCGGGTCCTCGGCGACGCGCACGGGGAGGTTGATCTCCTCGGCGATGACGCGATCCAGGCCTCGCAGGAGGGCGCCACCGCCCGCCACGACGACGCCGCTGTCCACCAGGTCGGCCGCCAGCTCCGGCGGGGTCGACTCGAGGGTGTTCTTGACCGTGTCGACGATGCCGCGGACCGGCTCCTGGAGGGCCTCGCGGATCTCCTCGGAGGTGACGACGACCTTGCGGGGCAGGCCCTGCTTGAGGTCGCGGCCCTTCACGTCCATGGTCATCTCGCGCTTGAGCGGGTACGCGCTGCCGATGCCGATCTTGATCTTCTCGGCGGTCTGCTCGCCAATGAGCAGGTTGTAGGTGTTGCGCATGTGGTTGACGATGGCTTCGTCCATCGAGTCACCGGCCACGCGCATGGACTGGGCCGTCACGATGCCGGCCAGGGAGATCACGGCGACCTCCGTCGTGCCGCCGCCGATGTCGACGATCATCGAAGCCTGCGGCTCGGTGATGGGCAGGCCGACGCCGATGCCGGCCGCCATGGGCTCCTCGATGAGGTAGACCTTGCGGGCGCCGGCGCGCTCGGCGGAGTTGATGACGGCGCGCTTCTCGACGGGCGTGATGCCGTAGGGAATGGCAATCACGACGCGCGGGTGCACGGCCCAGGTGCGGTCGTGCACCTTGTAGATGAAGTAGCGCAGCATCGCCTCGGTGATCTCGAAGTCGGCGATGACGCCGTCCTTGAGCGGGCGGATGGCGACGATGTTGCCCGGGGTCTTGCCGAGCATCTCCTTGGCCGTATCACCCACCGCACGGCCTTCGAGCAGCACCTTGTTGGTGCCCTTCTTGACCGCGACGACGGACGGCTCATTCAGGATGATGCCGCGCCCCTGGACGCAGACGAGCGTGTTGGCCGTTCCAAGGTCGATCCCCATATCGATGGAGAACTTCCCGACGAGCCACTCGATGAGCTTGGGCATGGATCAGCCACCTTCCCGGACCCCGACGTTGCGACGCGACTCGCCGCACACCTGGCTCCCGATCGCCGACGGGGTAGGCGACGATCGCAAGAGCGCCGCTCCCTCAGCGGCGTCTATGTACACCGACCAAGGGACGGCGCCGGGCAAGCCACGGCGCCAACCACTCCCATCGAGCGGCGATTCCCGGGATGCATGGCCCCCGTGGTGGGGACGGTCCGAGAGCGCGCGACGAGCGGCCGGTACTACCTGGGGTCGGTCGCGATCGGCCCCGGGGTGAGCCGGAGCCCGGTTTTTGGGCTTGGGTGGGCGATTGTGGGACACCACCCGCCCACGCGGAGCGTGGGTGGGCACGGCCCATGCGCGCATCGCCAGCTCCCGTGCGGGGTTCGATCACGCCTGGCTCAAATCAACGAGCCGGCTTGCCGGTGTAGATCGATCACGATCGGGGCGTCTTGTCGGGGCGGTCCAGGAATGGGCAGGCCCAGGGTCGGCACGGGCGGACACACGCGCGGGCTACGCCCTTGCCGGACCGCCCCT
>JARGNS010000280.1 GCA_029213105.1 Planctomycetota bacterium | reverse complement strand
CGTGACCGGCAGGGTCGGGAAGAGGTCGTAGCGGATCGTCGCGATGCCGTCCTCGCCGGCCTCTTCGGCGATATGGGCAAACTTCGCCCGCGGCGCGTCGGCGACGACGTCCAGGCACTCCGGACGGAACTGCCGATCGAGGGTGCTGAGCATCGCGTAGGTCGCGAACACGAAGACCACCAGCATGCCCGCCACCACGAGCAGGGTTGTCCGCCCCACGCGACTCACGAGGCGGCTCCCTGCAGCGGCAGCACGACGGGCGCCCCATGCTCGGGGTGCGGCACGATCTGGACGGGTGTGCCAAACGCCTGCTCGACGGTCTCGGCGGTGAGTACCGCCGCCGGCGCGCCGTCGGCCAGGACGCGACCCGCGACGAGCAGCACGATGCGGTCGGCGAACGCCGACGCGAGATTGAGGTCGTGCAGCACCGCGAGCACGGCGCGGCCACGAACGCGCGCCTCCTCCCGGAAGAGCGCGAGCATGCGGATGCGCTGTCCCAGGTCCAGGTGCGACGTGGGCTCGTCGAGCAGGCAGATCCCCGCCTGCTGGACGAGGCAGCGCGCGATCGCGACGCGCTGACGCTCGCCGCTGCTCAAGGCGGTGACGGCACGCTCAGCGAAGGACGTGAGGTCGGCGCGTGCCAGGGCCTCGTCGACGAGGCCTTCCTCGGCCTCGGTAAGCGGACTGAAGGCACCGCGCCAGGGGTGGCGCCCGAGCAGGACGGTCTCCCGCACGCTGTAGGGGAACACGGCCTCCTCTTCCGCGGGGACGGCGGCCATGCGCCGGGCTGCGGCCCGGCGCGGCACCGTGGCCAGGTCATGGCCCTCCAGGAGCACGCGCCCGGCGGTTGGCGCGAGCAGACCGCCCGCGACCCGCAGCAGGGTCGTCTTGCCGGCCCCGTTGGGGCCGACGATCGCCGTGGTCGTGCCGGCCTCGAGGGCCAGATCGACGGCCTGCAAGACGGGGCGATCCCCGTAGGCGAAGCTGACGTCCTGGAGCTCGAGGCGCGGCATGCGCAGCAGCCTACCCGCGCGCCCCGTGGGAGGGCGTCAGCTGATCCAGCCGGGCAGGCGCCGACGCAGCCTGGCGTCCAGACCCCAGATCCGCCCGGCCGCCGTCAGGGCGAGGGCAAGCAGGATCATCACGAGGTACCAGTTCGTGCCCTTCGTGACCGTCAGGAAGGGCAGCGCCTTGACCAGGCCGAAGACCAGCATCAGCCAGGCCCCGAGGAACCCCATCAGGCGCGTGCAGGCCCCCAGCAGCAGGCTGATCCCCAGGAGAGCCTCGAAGACCAGGATGAGGGTCGCGAAGATGTAGGGCGCCTTGCCGGGCAGCGTGATGGCGGCGAGGAGGTCCGTGAACCACGCCAGCTCCCAGCCGAAGATGCGGGGGGGATTCGCCTTCGCCGCCTCGACCCGCTTCATGAGATCCAGCTCGGCGAACGTGACGATGCGCTCCTTGAGCGAGAGGTCCTCCTCGCCGAGGACCACGCCCGTGGCAGGATCACGCTGTTCGAGGGGCGCGATGAGCTTGTGGTGCGACACGCTCAGGAAGACGAGGCCCACGAAGACACGCAGCAGGAAGAGGCCGAGCTTCGGCGCCCAGAGCGAGCCGCCCTCGCCGCCGGCCTGCGCGCGCTTCTTGCGGGCGGCCTTCTTGCGAGCGGCCATCAGCCGCCGAAGCCGATGTTTTCGCTGCGCTCGGGCGGACGGACGTGGGGACCGCCATACTGCTTGCGCGACAGCACCCCGCGCTCGTCGAAGTGCAGCATCAGGGGGCGGCTCTTGCCGTACGGATCATCGACCCAGTAGCCCATGCTGCACAGCGTGCCGTCGCCGCGGCGGACGATGTTCCTCGCAAAGGGGTACTCCGAGAGGATCCACTCCCCCTCGACCCCGGGATTCATCTGCTGGACGGCGGCGTACGACATCTGACGATCGGTCGGCCCGGCAAAGGAGCCGCAGCCCGGTAGAAGCAGGCTGGCGAGGAGGATCAGGCTGGCGGCGCGCATCGCCAGATCGTAAGCCGGGATCTGGACGGCCGAAGCAACTCGCCTGCGCGTATGGGCGCCTGATCCGGTACCGTACCCGCCACGGAGACACGTGAGCGACGCCCCCACCACCTTCCGCGGTCTGAACCTCTTCCCGTTCCAGCGACAGGCCATCGAGGCCATCTTCAGCGGCCGGAGCGTGGTCGTGGCCGCGCCGACGGGGGCCGGCAAGACCCTGGTGGCGGATTTCGCCATCGAGCAGGCCCTGCCCCAGGGGCGCCGGGTGGTCTACACCTCCCCGATCAAGGCCCTCTCGAACCAGAAGTACCGGGACTTCCGCGAGGAGTACGGCGACGAGATGGTCGGCCTGATGACCGGCGACGTGACGCTCCAGCCGGAAGCGCCCCTCCTGATCATGACGACGGAGATCTTCCGCAACACGATCTTCGAAGCACCCGAGCGTCTCGATGGCTTCGACTTCGTGATCTTCGACGAGGTCCACTTCCTGGACGACCGCGAGCGCGGCACCGTCTGGGAGGAGGCCATCATCTATGCGCCGCGGCACATCCGCATCGTCGGGCTCTCCGCGACCGTCCCGAACGTGCACGACTTCGCCGCCTGGATCGAGGAGGTCCGCGAGTTGCCCGTCGACGTGATCGTCGAGGAGGAGCGGCCGGTCCCGCTGACCCACAAGATCTGGATCCCGGGCCGCGGGCCGCGCTCGCTCGCCGAAGCGAAGAAGCACTTCATCGAGATGGACCGCATGCGGGACAAGCACGCCCGCCGCCGAGGCGGGGGCGGTGGACGCGGCGGGCGGGGGCGCGAGAAGCGGCCGAACCGACGTGCCCAGGAGCGCGTGATCCGGGAGGCCAGCCGCGACTGCCTCGACTACCTGATCGAGCGCAAGATGATGCCGGCCATCTACTTCTGCTTCAGCCGTCGCGACGTCGAGCGCCTGGCGCGCGACAACGCGATGCGAGACCTGCTGCGCACGGAAGAGCGCAACAAGATGCTCACGCTCTTCGACGACCTGGCCGCGCGCTACGAGGTCGGCGATGCCGAGTCGACGCGCTCGCTGCGCGGCCTGGCGGCGCGCGGCGTCCTGTTCCACCACGCGGGCATGCTGCCCATCGACAAGGAGATCGTCGAACGGCTCTTCAACACGGGCCTGGTCCGCCTCCTGTTTGCCACGGAGACGTTCGCCCTCGGCGTGAACATGCCCGCGCGCACCGTCTGTTTCCACGCGCTCTGCAAGTACGACGGCGTGTCCTTCGGCCCCTTGCTGGGTCGCGAGTACTGGCAGATGGCGGGTCGCGCCGGACGTCAGGGGATCGACGACCGCGGCTGGGTCTTCGCCCTGCTCGACGACACGAGCATCAACTACGACAACCTCGACTACTTCCACGGGGGCAAGACCGAGGCCGTCCACAGCCGCTTCAACCTCAACTACTCGGCGATCCTGAACCTCTACCGGCGCATCGGAGACGACGTGCCGACGGCCTGGGAGCATTCCTTCGCGCGCTTCGAGCAGCACAAGCGGGACAAGAAGCGCCACAAGGGCCGCAAGCGCCACGGCCGGAACAAGACGCCTCCCCGCGAGCGCGGCAAGGGCGTGCGCACCATCAGCGCGCGGCTCCAGATGCTGCACGAGAACGACTACATCCAGGACGACGAGCTCACGCGCAAGGGCGCGCTCTGCGCCCACGTGAATGGCTACGAGGTTTCCATCACGGAGGCCTACGAGGGCGGCTGGATGTTCCGCTGCGACCCGGTCGAGATGGCCATGCTCTTCGCCAGCATCATCTACGAGTCGCGACCCGCGGACGTCTCCGCCAAGCCCACGCGCCTTCTGAAGGGCATTCGCTTCCCCTTCCTCGAGCACATGGAGGCCTGGGCCGCCCGGGAGAAGCAGCTGGGCCTGGCCCAGGTGACGCGGCCGCCGGACTTCGCCATTGCGGGCCCCGTGCAGCGCTGGGCCGAGGGGGCCTCGTTCGAGGAGGTCCTCGACCACACGACGCTGGCCGCGGGCGACCTCGTGCGCGTCCTGCGCATGACGATCCAGCTGCTGCGCCAGACCTGGCACGCGCTCCCGAAGGGTGACCCGTGCGTCCCGGTGTTGCGCGAGGCGCAGAAGCGCATCGACCGCGATGTGGTCGATGCACGCAGGCAGCTTGAACTCGGATAGAATCCCGGGATGCCCCCTGCCGCCGGCCCGAACGACCCGAGTGACGACGCCCCCAAGCCGCGCAAGCCGAAGGCGCCTGCGCCCGCGCGCAAGGGGCGTCGTGGCAAGGGACCAGCAGGCAAGGGACCGGTAGGCAAGCCCCGGCCGGCCAAACCCGTGCCCGCCAAGCCCGTACCGGTCAAGCCCGCGGCGGCGCAGCCGGCCAAGCCGGTGCCCGCCAAGCCCACGCCCGCGAAGCCGGCCCCAGCCGCGGGCTCACCGGGTGCGGCCCGCGGTGGTGCGCCCGTCAAGGACAGCCTGATCGGCCAGATGGTCGGCCGTTGCCGCATCGAGGAGCTCATCGGCCTGGGCCGTACGGCGCGCGTCTACCGCGCGACGTACGAAGCCCTCGACCAGGTCGTCGCGATCAAGATCCTGCGCACGGAGATCGCCGAGAACCCGATCCTCGTCGAACGCTTCATGGCCGAGGCCAAGGCCATCGCCAAGGTCGACAACGAGAACGTGCTGAAGATCTACGACGTCGGCATGACCGAAGGCGGCCTGTACTACATGGTCGTCGAGCTCTTGGAGGGCGACGTCGGCGACGCGGCCTTCCTCGACGGCGTGTTCGAGGGGCGCGGGATCGAGCTCGTGGTCCACTGCGCCGGCCGGGCCGTGGTCGCCGAGAGCGTCCGCGAGCCCGACCGCTACTTCGCGGTCAACACCGTCGCCGGCCACGTCCTCCTCGAGGCCATGCGACGTCACGGCGCGACGAAGATCGTGTGCAGCTCGACCTGCTCGGTCTACGGACTGCCCGAGTCCCTGCCCGTGACCGAGCGGACCCCGACTCGCCCCGTCACGCCCTACGGCTCGAGCAAGCTGGCCTTCGAGCAAATGCTCCAGGGCTACGCGCGCGCCTATGGGTTCAAGGCCCTCTCGCTGCGCTACTTCAACGTCGGCGGGGCGGCGACCGAGGGCGACCTCGGTGACCTCAACGCGAGCGGGACCCGCCTGATCCCGAACCTGATCAAGGCCGCCCGTAGCCGGCGCGTGTTCTCGGTCTTCGGCCACAACTACCCGACCCGCGACGGCACCGGCGAGCGCGACTTCATTCACGTCGAGGACCTCGCGCGAGCCCACGCCCAAGCTGTGGC